>JBNMHH010000079.1:0-7895 GCA_050872665.1 Helicobacteraceae bacterium | reverse complement strand
GACAATATTTACGACTTTTGTGCCACCTATTTTTTTCGCATACGCTTTTAACGCCACTAAATTATCAAGCAATGCGTAGCCACACGCTATATCAATTTCGCTAAATGTGTATGATTTGCCACTTAGAGAGTTTGAAAAATAGTCATTGTATCTACCGATTTTCGCGCTACCGCTTGAAACTTTGTAAGATATGATTTTCTCTTTACTGCCTGTCCCAAAGTCGAATTTTACTTCATCGCCGACAATCTCTTTAAAATCCTTGCTATCTACCACTTTGTCGAAATCCACAAACATACTTGCTTTGCTACCACAAGCGACAAACAGCAACGATACGCCACATAATAAGCCTAATTTTATGATTTTACTAATCATAGAAACTCCTTTTGATTTTTAATGATTCGCCCCCAAATGGGGGACAAAGTAGAATTATTTAAATGCTACAAACCGCATTCGTAGATTTCAGCTGGGATTCGCAAGGAAGTTACTTGGTTGATTTTCAGCTCTCCCCTTGCATTAAAGCAAGTTATTTGACTGCCACAGCTCCACTTTTCATCGCCGTAATAAACGACTATCTTTTTGCCCCTTGGCACTTCAAACAAAGCGGCTTTGTTAAGCAAGTCGTTTTTCGCGCTCTCTATTAGCTCATCTTTTGATGCGCGTGTCTTTTTAGGCTCTGTTTGCATTACTACACTTCCATCGCTATCTGTTTTAGTTGATTTCGCGCCTCCCGCTGTAAATGCGCTATCGCCAGAACCTGCGCTATTTGCTACGCTACTCACTCTTTTGTATTGCACTTGATAAACATTTGCAACGCCCTCTTTTTCGCTCACTATCTTGCAATTATCCCTAGGCTTGAATGGCGATACTGCCACGCGATTCGCCTCTGGGGTAAGCTCTGTAACCTTAAAAATCGGTCTGCTACAAGCCGTAACAAGCAATGACAAGCCGATAATCGCACCGAAATTTAGCACTTTACTAAACATAAAAATCTCCTTAAAATAAAAAAATATCTCAAAAATGAGAAAAGTAATTTTGCCCCCCCCTATCTTAAACTTTGCTTAAAAAGTCAAAATTTTGTTAAAAAAGTTGAAAAAGTGTGAGTGAAGGGGTGGGAAAGGCAAAAAAGGTGGGAATCGAGTGCGAAAATGTGTGGATTTTGGGCGAATTGCGGGGGAAATAGAGACGAATCACGTGTAAATTTTAGGCGAATTTAGCGTGAATCTAGTCAAAAAATTATAACAAATCCAATAAAATCACTAGCAATTTTAAGGATTTTTTAAGATTAAATCTTATATTATTCCACCGCTTTTGGGGATTTTTGAGTTCCCCACCCTACTTTAAAAATATCAATCCCAAATAATTCTAGCGTGTCGCATATAAATCTTTCAATATGTTGCGAATCTACCCTAAATATGCCTTGCCAGAATCTAGTCCAAATTACAGGCTTGTTGTATTTGTCAAGTTTGCTTAGATTTTCTGCGTGAAATGCACGATTTCTAATCTTATGCACCAGCGAAAATAAAACCTTCATTTTGGTATATTTGCTAATTTTATGATTATTGATAGTTTCGTTATTGTCATTATTGTAATTTTTAAGATTGATTTTATCTATATCCACAAAAATACTTATTGGGCGTAGTTTTTCTAACACAATTAGCCAAAATTTAAAGTTAAATTTTGAGATAAGCTGATGATGATTTAGCTTTTGTTTTGCCTTTTTATTTTCCTCGCTAATAGCGTCTTGAATAAAACTCTCTTTGGAGCTATACAACCAATCGCTTTTTTCGCCACCAAGCTCATTATCAATACTATTTCTAATGCAAATTTCAATAAGCAATAGCGTAGGTGCAATCTTGCCAATTAGCCTAAGATTTTCAAAATGTGCATCTATGCTTTGGTAGCTATCTAATCTTGTTTTTGATAGCAACAACTCTAATTTATTATTATTCATATAATCCTTAAAAATAAAAAATGTGGAATTATGGCTAAAGATTTGTGAATTTGATTTACAGATTAAAGTAAATTTTAAGCGAATCGTGCGATTCACTTAAAATAGCAGAATTTATTAAATCTAAAAGGTATAAACATACCTTATGATTCCATACATTGAATTTTTGCCCTTTAGCACACCCAAACCAAAACGCGGTTGCAATAGCAACTCAAAGGCATCGTGGTCGTATATCACAAATCGCACCACAACATTCAAATCTGCACTCCACTCAATATCAAGATTGCCACCGCAATATTGTTCGCCATCATACACGATGCACCCATTAAATTGCCCAAAGCCGATGCCAGAGCGCACACCTATGAGCATTCCTATTTTAAACACCTCGCCTTGCGTGAAATTCCACAGCGTATCAATATTTAGACCCAAAATGTGTGAGGTCATATCTATGCCATGCGACTTGCGATAATTGTAATCGATATATAGGCGCATACCAAATATCCCACCACTATCGCCAAAAAATGTCTTATGTCCCAAAAGCACTTCTAACCCATAGTCAAAGCGTTTTTGAGAAGTGCCAAGAGATTTGCCAATATTACTTGTCGCGTTACCTATCGGTCCTCCCATAATCGCACCTATGCCTAGCATCCACCCGCTTTCTTCTTTTGTGGTGCTTGTGATGGGCGAATCAGAGGGCGATTCGATGGTGGAATCGGCGGTAGAATCGTGCGAATCTTTTGTAGAATCTTTCGCAGATTCTTTTGCCGATTCGTGCGATTTGCTTAAATCTTTTTTACCATTTTTATCTTTGGAATCGTCCTTATCGCCTTTGCTATTTTTAGAATCTAGCGTTTTTTGATTTGTTGCATTTACAGCATTTTCCGCATTTTCAACGCCAAGTAGCACCAATGGCAACACAACAATCGCACATAGTAAGATTTTCATCGCAAACCCCTTTAGAATTTATATGCGTATCCTAGCCCTACATATCCACCTACACCACCATATCTAAAAGTCAAAAGTGCTTGATGATGGGCAGTATAGTAGTAATGCAATCCTGTGGCAAACTCATATTGAAAGCCAAAAGTTGTGGCACTTGCATTTTGTCCACCGTATCCGATTTTATAGCTAAGACTTGTCGTTAGGATATTTACGCCAAGCCCAATAGGTGCAAAATGCCACCCAAGCGTGTGCTCATCGATATTTAAAAAATCCCAAATAAATGCGGGAATAACGCGTATTCCAATGGTATGCAAACTATAATCATAAGTATAGCCTTCGAAAGAATCAAATGAATAACTCAAACGCCCTGTAAGTCGCAAACCCAAATGAAAATGTGGCTTGTCATAAAAATACCACTGATAACCACCAATGGCACTTACACCCCCACCACGGCGCAAATCCGAGCTCAGCACCTACGAAAGCACCCTGTTTTTGCGCTGTGCCAACTTGCCATTCCTTTGCATCTAGCGTATTTGTCGCACCAAATAAACCAACTGCGATAATAACCGCGCCCAAAAATCTATGAATCTTATTTGAAAGATTCGCCTTTTTGCTCTCAAAATAGCTAACTGAAATTATCATAAATGTCCTTTTTGAAAAAATATTTTTTGCTAAAAGCAAAAAGCATATTCTGCTCCCCCCCCCTATCTTAAACTTTGCCTAAAAAGTCAAAATTTTGTTAAAAAAAGTTGAAAAATTGTGGGTGAAGTGGTGGCAAAGGCGAAAAGGGCGCGAATCTAGTGCGAAAATGTGGGAAATATGATAAATCTTAATGAATCTTAAATAGTCTAGGCGGGGTTAATGAATATTTTACTAAATAAAAAAGTGTGAAAAAGTAAATTTATGAAGCATTTTTAGTGTTTTAGATTTTGCACAATATTAGCGCAAAGCTATAATTTTAAAATTCGGGTGCAAAGCCACGATTCGCCCCCCCCCCCCCAAATCTCTAAAAAATCGCTACTTAATTTTATCGCTTTTTATAACTTTATCGCCTTTGAAAATGCCTAGCTCCTCGCTTTTGCCGTCCTTGTAAAGCACCACCACGGGATATTCCTCAAATGTGCCTTGCTCCATTCCGGGGCTACCTTGTGGCATTCCGGGCGTGGATATGCCGATTGCGCCTTTGGGTTTATTTACTATAAGCCACTCAATCGCGCGTAATGGCAAATGCCCCTCTAGCGCAAATTTATCGCCCCCAATCTCAATTACACCCGTGTGGCAGCTTTGAAACTCATCTTTAATGCCAAAATCCTCCTTGACTTGCAGATAATCCCAGCCTTTGTGGATATTGATTTTGTAGCCATTTTTCTGCATATATTCCGCCCAAAGCTCACAGCACCCGCAAGTGGGGCTTTCATAAAGCTCGATAATTTTTGCGTCTTTTGACTGCGCATTTAGGGCGCAAAAAATTGCGACTAAACAAACTAAAATTTTTCTCATTGTGATTTTTCCTTTTGTTTGTGAATCTAAAAGCCAAAATTGTAGTGAATCTATAAAAAGATTATTTGTGGGAAATGTTAAGATTTGTGGGCGAATCGAATGAAATTCGTGCTAAATTTTGTGGCGATATTTGGTAGCTTTGACGAATCGCATTTAGATTTGTTGAAGCAATGACAAGAATTGCAGATTCGCACTTATTTTTCACGACAATCGAAGTAATGGCGGTGTGGCTTTTGTATTTGTGAGAATTTTTGGGATAAAAACTAGACTTTGAGTCTGTTGAGTCCCAAAAATTCTCACAAGTGCGAAATTGCATACCCCAGAACAAATTGTATGTGCCTTATAGCTCTGCCATTCCCTCTATCGGCGAACTCGCACTCGCATAAGGTTTGCGGGGGATTCGCCCTGCTAGGTAGCTTTGTCGTCCTGCGATGACGGCGTTTTTAATCGCCTCTGCCATTAGAATGGGATTTTTTGCCAAAGCTATCGCGCTATTGCTTAGCACGGCGTCTGCGCCTAGCTCCATAGCCACACTCGCATCACTTGCACAGCCGAT
This sequence comes from Helicobacteraceae bacterium, assembly GCA_050872665.1. Classification (GTDB taxonomy): domain Bacteria; phylum Campylobacterota; class Campylobacteria; order Campylobacterales; family Helicobacteraceae; genus NHYM01. Next base: position 2,949 of record JBNMHH010000079.1, on the reverse strand, counting down.
TCCCGCATCGACAATGACAGGAATCCTCACGGCGTCCTTGATAAATGCGACATTATAGCGGTTTTGAATGCCTAGCCCCGAGCCTATGGGCGCAGCAAGTGGCATTACCGCACTTGCCCCCGCACCCTCCAAACGCTTCGCCATTATCGGGTCGTCATTACAATACGCAAACACGATAAAATTATCCTTTGCCAAAATCTCACACGCCTTAAGCGTCTCAATCATATCAGGGTAGAGCGTTTTTGCGGTGTCGCCGATGATTTCTAGCTTTATAGTGCGAATCGCCGTTGCCTCACGCACGAGATTAAAAAGCGCAACCGCTTCATCGCACTTGGTGCAACCAGCCGAGTTAGGCAAAAACTTTATGTCGCTATCTTTGAAATAATCCATTAGATTTTCGCTGTTTTTATCGGTGATATTTACGCGTCTCACGGCGATTGTTATCATTTCTGCGCCACTTGCCAAAGTCGCCTCTCTAGTGGTGGCAAAATCCTTGTATTTGCCACTGCCTACGATTAGGCGGGATTTAAATGTGATTCCGCCGATTGTTAAAATGTCGTTGTTTTGCATTACGAATCCTTTATAATGATTTTACTGCGTCAATTAAGTCCATAGGCTCTAGCCCATAGCTAGATTCCACTCGCTTTGCCGCAAGTGCGTGAGCCAAAGACGCCGAAATCGCCGCATCAAGCAACGAATATCCCTGCGCCAAAAGTGCCACGATAAGCCCACTTAGCACATCACCACTGCCACCTTTGGCTAGATTATTGCGCCCTAGCGCGTTAATGTAGATTTGCTCTTTGTGTGCGATAAAGACATTTGCGCCCTTTAGCACAAGCACGACATTGGGGAATCGCTTGGAAAAATCCGCTAGTAGCTCAAGTTTTTTGCGCTCAATCTCTTTAATGCTAAATTCCCCAAAGCCCAAAATTTTAAGCGCGGAGCTAAATTCTTTTAAATGTGGCGTCAGCACCAAATTGCCCTTTTCGACAATGCCTCGCAAATCGCCGTGATAAAACATATCCGCGTCAATGACGGAGGGAATCTTGCCTAAAAAGTCAAAATTATATCGCTCGATTTTTGCGCCTAGCCCCATACCAAAGGCGATTGCGTTGCAGTTTTTTGGCAACTGCGTGGCGTTCATAATGTGATATGGTAGATTTTGCACTTCGCCGATAATGCTTACAAGCCCACTGCCAAAGGCAAAAGCCGCCATTGCGCTTAAAATACAAGCACCCTCTTTTTCCCCAGCAATCACGCAACTATGCCCAAATCGCCCTTTGTGCGTATTTTGTAAGGTTCGCTTTGGCAATTTTAAATCGCTAATTTCAAGCAACTTAATAGGCGAATCTTCCTCGTAGTTTGCGCGTGAAATGCCCAAATTCGCCACCACAATTTCTCCCACAAAATCTTTGGCAAAGTCGCTGAAATACGCGCTTTTTAAACCACCCATAGCGATTGTAATATCCGCCTTAAAAGGCGTTTGCTTGGCGTCATTGCTTGGAATCACGCCATTTGATTCGCCACTTTGGGTTTGCAAAATGCCACTTGGCATATCACAAGCGATTTTTACCCGCGCTATGGCATTCATCTGTGCAATTAAATCTGCAATTTGCGAATCTACCTCGCCACGAAATCCACTTCCAAAAAGGCAATCCACCACAATATCACACAAAAACATTCCATCAATGAATTTTCCGCCCACAGCTTCAAATCGCTGTCTTTGCAATGAATTTAGCGCGGATTTTGTGTGGGATTCGAGACTTGGCGGACAAAAAACCTTAATATTATATTTGCCACTAAGTCGCCTAGCAAGGGCGAATCCATCTGCGCCATTATTGCCCGTGCCACACACGATGATAATTAGCGCATTTGGCGCAGAGATTTTCTCATCAATCACGCGCTCCATTGCACTAGCGGCATTTTCCATTAAAATCTCACTACTTATCCCAAATCGCTCCACCGCACGATTATCAAGCGAATCCACGCTTTTATAGACATTTTGCATAATTTTCCTCCGTTATTTTAAGATTAGCAAACTTAATGCCATTATTCCCATACCGCAGAATACTCCAGCCACCGATTCGTGTCCTTTGGTGCTTAGCTTGGAGTTTGGCAAAAGGCTGTCTATGGAGATAAATACCATAATTCCAGCGATGATTCCAAAGCTAATGGCAAGTGTGTAATCCCCTAAAATCGGTGCGAGTAAAAAATATCCCACAATCGCGCCAAGTGGCTCGGATAGCCCCGATAAAAGCGTGAGTTTTAAAGCCTGTTTTTTATCCCCTGTGGCGTGGTAAATGGGAAGTGAAACCGCCAAGCCCTCAGGGATATTGTGAATCGCCACCGCCACAGCAATGCTAATGCCAAATGCCACGCTATCAAGGGCGGATATAAAAGTCGCAAAGCCCTCAGGGAAATTATGAATCGTAATAGCGATTGCGGTAAAAATCGCCGTGCGCTTTATGGCGTTATTGCGAGAAATGTGAGACTGGCGCGAATCTAACTCGCAATAGACTTCATTTTGGCTTTTTAGCTCGTGGGGATTGACATCTTTGGGAATCAAAATGTCAATTCCAAAGGCTACAATCATACCCACAAAAAAGCATAAAATGCCTAGCGATTCGGCATTGTGGGCGTTTGTGCGTGAGAAAAAATCAATAGATTTTGGCAAAATCTCCACAAAGCTCAAATACACCAAAACGCCACCGCTAAAGCCTAGCCCAAAGGCTAAGATTCGGCTCTCATCTTTTGTCTTAAAAAATGCCAAAAACGCGCCAAACGCCGTGCTAAGCCCAGCTAGTAGTGTAAGCATAAAAGCCCAAAATGTTGCGCTAAAATCTATCAAATCCATAAAAAGCCTTAAGATTTGTGTGGATTCGTGCGGGATTCGCGCCAAAATTCAAAAGATTCGCCACTATTTACGCGCCTATTCGATTAACATTAAGG
>JBNMHH010000078.1:0-7965 GCA_050872665.1 Helicobacteraceae bacterium | reverse complement strand
TTAAAACAATAGCGATACAAGCAATAAAAGGGCAATAAAATGGCGCAAATTACCATTAACAACAAAACATTTACGGCAAACGAGGGCGAATATCTGCTAAATGTCGCTAGGAAAAATGGCGTGTTTATCCCCGCGATTTGCTATCTTAGCGGTTGTTCGCCGACTTTGGCGTGTAAGCTATGTATGGTTGAGGTGGACGGAAAGCGCGTGTATGCGTGTAATGCAAAGATTAAAGACGGAATGAGCGTCCTAACAAACACGCCTGAGATTATCTCTGAGCGCAAGGCGATAATGCAAAGCTATTGTGTGAATCACCCGCTAGAATGCGGAGTGTGTGATAAAAGTGGCGAGTGCGAATTGCAGGATTTCACGCTTTTATTTGGCGTGGATAATGAGCCTTATTTTGTGGTGGATTCGCTTAAAAAGCGCGATAGCTGGGGGCAAGTGAAATACGACCCAAGCCTTTGTATCCTTTGTGAGCGGTGCGTAACCACCTGTAAGGATAATTTGGGCGAGGCGAATCTAAAGGTTATAAAAAGCGACACAATTCCACAGCTAGATTCGGCAAAGTGGAAAGAAAAAATGCCAAAAGACGCCTTTAGCGTGTGGAATCGCGCCCAAAAAGGCGTCATCGGCTTTGTGGGCGAAAATGTGGGCGCGAAAAATCCCTGCAATGACTGCGTGGAATGCGTGAGTGTCTGCCCTGTGGGTGCGCTAGGCGTGAAAAATTTTCAATACACCACAAACGCGTGGGAATTGCAAAAAGTAGATAGTTCGTGCAATCTCTGCCCGAGCGGTTGTAAAATTGTGCTAGAGGGCAAAAAAAACGCACAAAATGAGATGAAACTCTACCGCGTAACAAATGATTTCAATTTCAATCCTATTTGCGCGGGTGGGCGATTCGCTCAGGTTTTGGATTTGGAAAAATCGGTGGTGGATTTAAGTGCGGATTGCTTAAATCGCGCAATTAACGCAATCAAAGGTGCAAAGGCAATTTTAGTGGGCGGAAATACCACAAACAACGAAGCAAAATTTTTGCAAAGTTTAAAAAATACGCTTGGTGTGAATCTAATCAACACTGAGTTAGAAAAATATTTTAGGATTGTGGAAATTTTGGGCGATTGCCCCAGCGCTAGGCTTGAATCTATTGGCAAATCAAAGCTAATCATAAGTGTGGGCGGAAATCCAAAGTATGAAAATCCGCTTGTGCGCTACAAAATCAACAACGCGCTAAAAATGCAAAAAGATTGCGCCTTTGTTTTCGCCCACGCGGTGCGCGATAATTTACTATCAAAACTTGGAAAGAAATTTTTAGACATTGAGTGTGGGTGCGAAGATGCCACAATTTTGGCGATTTGCGGGATTTTAGATTCGGCGATTTTGGAAAATCTACCAAAAATAGAAGTCGATTTTGCCACACAGCGCGAAATAAAAGAGATTATCAAAGATGAAAATGGCACGGATAAAGAAGTGCTAAAAAAAGTTGAGGCGGTGGAAAAGCGCGAATATTATGAATTTTTCGCGCAATGTGGCTTGGAATATGCGAAATTTGTAGAATTACAAAATATGATTTTAGGCGCGACAAAGCCCTTGCTAATAATTGGCAGTGATTTTTATGCTAATAAAAATGCGCCCTATCTTGCCACAATTTTGGCGAATCTCGCACGAAGTGGCAAAATCGCACTTATGCTAAATCCGCCAAGTGCGAATGCAAATGGAATCTATAAAAATTTAGTGCTAGATTCGGCGGAATCTAGCGCGGAATCTATCGAATCAAGCGCGATTATTTCGTGGCGAATGAGTGGCGAAAAATGCGATTTTACCTTTGATAGCGCAAATGCAGACTTTATTTTGCCCTATTTTAGCGCAATGAATGATAGCATTGTAAATATTGATAATCGCCTTTTGCCACTAAATGCGCTATTTGATGCACCTAAATATTTGGAAGCGTTAAGTAAATGCTTGGGAATCAAGTGTGATTTTAGTGTAGAAAAATTGGAGAATTATTATGATAATGGGGGAATCGATAGACGAGGAACGCTTTTGGAATGGAATCTATCATTGCGAGGTGAAGCCGAAGCAATCCAAAAAAATGTGGATTGCCACGATTTTGCTACGCAAAATCTCGCAATGACGAACGGGGGCGATTCAAGCGCAAAATCCACCGAATCGTCATTGCGAGAAACGCGAAGCGATTCGAAGCAATCCATAAATTTATCACCAAAAGACAACGCGCTTTTACGCGATATTACGCCTCATTTCTATCCCTACACTCGCTACTCATCGCATTTCACCACCCCTTTTGGAATCTATGTCTCAAAAGCCAAAATGCAGGATTTAGCCTTAAGCGTGGGCGTAAAAGAGGGCGATTTAATCTCGCTCACAATAAATAGCGTTGAGATTCACGCAAAAATTTACATTGACTTTGAAATGGAGGGCGATTTTTTTGCTATCTCACCACAAATAGCAAATGCGATTTACGCCTTTGGTGGCGCAAAATTCGCCTATGCAATTTTAAGTAACGAATCTGTAAACAACACCGCGTTAAAAGGGAGCGCACAATGAGTTTTTTAGAAGTCATCGTAAAAATCTTAGTGATTTTGCTGGTATTTTCCGCACTCGCTGGGTATGGGACATATTTGGATAGAAAGATTTTAGCACTAATGCAAAAGCGTCTAGGACCCACACACATAGGACCTTGGGGACTTTTGCAGGTGGTGGCTGACGGCATAAAGCTATTTGTCAAAGAGGATATTATCCCAAAAAATGCTAACGCGCTTTTATTTCGCCTAGCCCCCATTGTCGCGGTGGCAACGGCATTTATCGCAATGGCACCTGTGCCGTTTTTGCCTGAATTTACGCTCTTTGGACAAACGATTCGCCCTATCGTTTCAGACATAAATGTCGGCATTTTATTTGTGCTAAGCGTGGGCGCGGTGGGAATGTATGGACCGCTACTTGCTGGGCTAAGCTCGGCGAATAAATACTCGCTTATCGGCGCGGCAAGGGCGGTTTCGCAACTTTTGAGTTTTGAAGTGGTAAGCGGATTGTCGATTCTTGCGCCCATTATGGTGGTAGGCTCACTTTCGCTTATTGACATAAACAACTATCAAAGCGATGGGCTGTGGCTTGTTTGCTATCAGCCTGTGGCGTTTTTGCTATTTTTAATCGCTGGATACGCCGAGACGAATCGCACACCTTTTGACTTGCTAGAGCACGAAGCTGAAATCGTGGCTGGATATATCACCGAATATTGTGGGCTAAAATGGGGAATGTTTTTTATCGGCGAATACGCAAATATGTTCACCCTCGCATTTGTCGTAAGTATCGTATTTTGCGGTGGATTCAACCCCATTTGGATTATCCCGGGTGGCATTGCGATTTTGCTAAAAGTGGCGTTTTTTATATTCCTCTTTTGCTGGACTAGGGCGACTTTTCCGCACACGCGCCCTGACCAGCTTATGTCGCTATGCTGGAAAGTGCTAATGCCACTAGCCATTGCAAATATCCTAATCACGGGCTTTGTGCTACTTTAAGGGGGAGCAAAATGAGTTATAAGCTGATTCAATCAACCGAGCCACCGAGTTTTAGGCGATTTTTAAAGCGGACTTTTGCACTAGATTTACTAAAAGGACTTAAAATCACGCTAGTTGAAATGTTTTTGCCAAAAACGATTGTTACACTAAAATATCCGCTTGAAAAAAACCCAATCTCTCCCCGCTACCGCGCGATTCATAAACTTATGCGATTGCTAGAGAGTGGCAATGAACGGTGTATCGGCTGTGGGCTGTGCGAAAAGATTTGCATTAGTAATTGCATTAAGATTGAGACGAGCTATGGGGCGGATTCGCGCAAAAAAATCGATAGCTACACGATAAATTTCGGGCGGTGTATTTATTGCGGATTTTGCGCGGAAGTTTGCCCTGAGATTGCGATTATTCACGGCGAACGCTATGAAAATGCTGCTGAACAAAGGGCGCATTTTGCAAACAAAGAAGTAATGATAACGCCACTAGATTTGGCGTTGCGGGGGAGGATTGATGAGTTTGCAGGGTATGGGAGTTTGAGTGAGAATGCGGATTCAAACATTAAAAAAACGCCGACTGATTATGTAAATTCGTCTTTGGGCGCACCTTGCGTAGATTTTGGGAATTTGGGGCGTTTCGCGGACGCCCCAGTCCAGTCTCACGCCCCAAATTCCCAAAAAACTCCACAACTTCCACCGCAAAATACTAGAATTGTAGATTCAAATCAATACAATTCTGCCAAATCTAAAAACGGCGAATCTGCGAATCTGCCAAAAAAAACAATCGAAGGAATTGCGGTGGAGGTTGCGGAGTTTTTGCCAAATTTTGAGTGTGAGACTAGACTTGGTGTCTGCGAACACTCGAAATTTGGCAAATCTCCACAAGATGCACCCAAGAGCAAATTGGATGCACAAGACGAATTTGCCCCAAAAAAGGATACATTATGCTAGAAACCATTTCTTTTTATCTTTTCGCCATTCTCATCATCGCCTCTTTTAGCATAGTCGCATTTAGCGCAAATATCCTCTATGCGATGAGTGCGTTAGCAGCGGGAATGATTTTTATATCAGGGTTATTTTTCACGCTTGGAGCGGACTTTTTGGGTGTGGTGCAGATTTCTGTCTATACGGGCGCGGTTATGGCACTTTATGCCTTTGGAATGATGTTTTTTGACAGCACAAAGGAAGTGCGTGAGCATATCAAGCACACCAAAACTATCGCTATTTTGGGCGTGGGAAGCGCGATTATGGTGGCAATCATCATCTTAATCCCGCGCATTGTGATTATAAGCATAGGCGAATCTGTGGGCGATTCGGCACTCGAATCACAAGGCAGACTCGAGCAAGGCAATGTCGAATCGCTAGGAATATTACTTTTCACAAAATATCTTTTGCCCTTTGAAATCGCCGCTGTAATGCTACTAATTGCGATGATTGCGGGAATCATTTTGGTAAAAAAAGACGCGCCACAAGATTTAAGCGCATTAGATTCAAACGCTCCAAATTCAAGCGCACTAAAGGAAAATCTATGATAGTTTTAAATCATTATTTATTATTAAGTGTGATTTTGTTCGCCATAGGGGGCATTGGCATTATGAGGCGCAAAAATTTGCTAATGCTATTTTTCTCCACAGAGATTTTACTAAACTCTGCAAATATCGCGCTAGTAGCGATTAGCAAATATTATGGAAATTTGGACGGGCAGATTTTCGCGCTTTTTATCATCGCTATTGCCGCTAGTGAAGTCGCTGTGGGGCTTGGACTGCTGATAATTATGTATCGCAAACATAAAACGCTTGATTTGGATAAAATAAGCGCGATGAAAGGATAGGCAATGTTTGAATCCATACTTTTTGCGCCACTATTTGGCTCACTCTTTGCGGCACTCTTTGCCTTTAGTAAAAAAAATCTAATCGCTGCTATTGTGCCGACAATCGCGCTTGGATTCGCGCTAGTCATCGCCATTTTCGCGCTTTTTGAGGTGGCGCAAAATGGCGCAATACGAATCATTTTAAGCGATTGGATTGTGGCGGGGCGATTTGATAGCGCATTTGGCTTTATGATTGATAGCATTAGTTGTGTGATGATTTTGGTGGTGCTAGTCGTCTCGCTATTTGTGCATATCTATTCTATCGGTTATATGGCGCACGATTCGTGCTTTAATAAATTTTTTGCGTTTTTGAGTGCGTTTGTATTTTCAATGCTAGTGCTTGTGATGAGCGATAATTTTTTGGGGCTTTTCATCGGCTGGGAGGGCGTGGGGCTTTGCTCGTGGATGCTAATTGGATTTTGGCATAATCGCAAAAGCGCGTCTTTTGCTGCAAATGAGGCGTTTATAATGAATCGCATTGCCGATTTGGGAATGCTACTTGGAATCTTTTTGCTTTTTTATACATTTGGCTCGGTGCGATATGATGACATTTTTAGCACACTTGCAAATGCCGAAGTAAGCACATTTAGTCAATGGACGCTTTCGCTAGTAGGCATTTTGCTTTTTATCGGTGCTATGGGCAAATCCGCACAATTCCCTTTGCACACTTGGTTAGCAGACGCGATGGAAGGTCCTACGCCCGTATCCGCGCTAATCCACGCTGCTACAATGGTAACAGCTGGAGTTTATCTTGTGATTCGCGCAAATCCTATTTATGACGCGATTCCGCATATCGGGCTATTTATCGCGTATTTGGGTGCGTTTGTGGCGATTTTTGCTGCTAGTATGGCACTCGTCAATAACGACTTAAAGCGCATTATCGCCTACTCTACCCTATCGCAACTTGGCTATATGTTCGTGGCAGCGGGGCTTGGGTATTACGCAATCGCGCTTTTTCACCTAACCACACACGCATTTTTCAAATCACTGCTATTTTTGGGCGCAGGAAATGTAATGCACGCGATGAATGACAAGCTAGACATTAGCAAAATGGGGGCTTTGTGGAAGCCTCTGCGATTTACTGCGATTTTAATGATAATCGCCTCTGTGGCTTTGGCTGGAATCTACCCATTTGCGGGATTTTTCTCTAAGGATAAGATTTTAGAAAGCGCGTTTATTGAGGGCGATTTTGTGATTTATGTGGTGCTATTATTTAGCGCGTTTCTAACGGCGTTTTATAGCTTTAGGCTAATAATGCTGGTATTTTTCGCACCCAAAAATTACGATGATTCCACCCACCCACACGAGGCAAGTAAAGTAATGCTTTATGCGATGATTCCCCTAGCATTTCTAGCCATAATCGCGGGATTTTTCGAGCATAGTTTTATGGATTTTGTAGGGCGATTCATAGCGCAATTTATCACTCCAAAAGAGGCGCATTTAGATTCAGCCACATTGGCAGTTCTTATCGCTCTTGCGCTATTTGTGGCAATTAGCGGGATTATTTTCGCATTTTTTGTCTATCGCAAAAAAAGCAAATGGTGGCGAATCGACAAGGCAAAAATACAAGAAAATTGTATTTATAAATTACTAAGCAATCAATACTATATCCCAAAACTCTATGATATTATCTTTGTGCGCTCTTATAAAGCAATAGCGGAGTTTTTATGGAAAGAGATTGATTTAAAAATCATTGATTTTGTGGTGGATTTAATCGCAAAAATCTTTATGCAAAGTGGCAAAAATGCAAGAAAAACGCAAAGCGGAATCCTAACGCAATCGCTTATCTTTATGTTTAGCGGAATCTTTGTGGCATTAGCCTTGCTATTAGTCGCATTTTAGGGGACAAAATGGAAAATCTATTAAATATCATTTTATTTTTACCAGCACTCTCAACGCTACTAATGTTTGGCAAAATGATGGATAACACCAGCGCAAAATACTACGCAATCGCCATTAGCGCGGTGGAGCTAGGGCTTTGTATTTTGCTTTGGTGCTTGTTTGATAGTGCAAATCCCACATTTCAATTTATCAGCATTTTGCCTATCACAAATGGCATAAATTATTACATTGGCGTTGATGGAATCTCGCTATTTTTGGTTGTGCTAAGCGCGTTTATCACGCTATTATGCGTGATTTTCTTGCATAGTGTTAAATCTTTGAAAAATTTTCTAATTTCGCTACTATTTTTAGAAAGCATTATGATTGGCGTGTTTGTGTCGCTAAATATGATTTTATTTTACATTTTTTGGGAGATTAGCCTCGTGCCAATGCTTTATATCATCGGTGCGTGGGGCAGTGAAAAGCGAATCTACGCCTCAATCAAATTTTTTCTTTACACATTTTGCGCCTCGCTTGTAATGCTTTTTGGAATCCTATATTTCGCCTACGCCTACTATGTCGCAACGCAAGGCACTTGGAGCTTTGATATTTTGGATTGGTATAGTTTGCAAATGGGCGTGGATTATCAAAAAATCTTATTTTTAGCGTTCTTTGTGGGAATCGCCGTCAAAGTGCCTATGTTTCCGCTCCACACTTGGCTACCTTACGCGCACGGACAAGCCCCCAC
>JBNMHH010000077.1:0-8068 GCA_050872665.1 Helicobacteraceae bacterium | reverse complement strand
GCTTGATTCCTCCGCAAATAGTAATGCGACAAATGCCACAAATACAAGCGCGAATCCTCTCATTTTTTATCGCTTTTTAGTTTGATTTTTGCTTTGATATTATCCGCCTTAATGACGCCATTTTGCGAATCATAGCGGATATTTTCGCCCTTTATGTCCTCGCTTTTGCTTTTGATAAAAAAGCCCTCTTTGCCCGTGAGTTTGCGCGTTTTCAAGTCATAATGCGCCACTTCGCTATACATTTCATAGCCGTCCCGCAAATCGCTTACGCCATTATCGAAAAAAATCTCATCGCCTATGCGCTTGGCTTGTTGCGCCTTTAGCAAGTCAAAAGATTCGCCCTTGCGCTCTAGCGTAATATCGCTTAGCTCTTCAAACTGCTCTTTTTTCGCGCCTTTGACTTTTGTGGCGACTTCAAATTGTTTGCCATTTTTGGCGGTGAGCTTGGATAATAGCGAATCGCTGGTGATTTCATAGGCGGTAAAATTATTGATTTCAATTTTTGGCATATCGCTTTGGCTAAACTGCGGAATGGGGCGATTCGTCTCAAATGAAAACACGATTGCTACGCTAAAAATCAGCAGTAGCAAAAAAAACAGCGAGACGCTATTGCCTGTGTTGATGAGGTTGTATTTAAACAAACTGCGAAATAAACGCTTCATAAAGGTTCTCTTTTTTTAGGATAATCTCTATCGCCTCACGCACTGCGCCTTTTCCGCCTTTGGCGTTTAAAATGGTGGTGTTTGGCAGGGTTTTTAGCGCGTCTGCGCAATCGCTTGGGGCGAAATTGCATAGCGATTCATTAAACATTGGAATGTCGTTTAAATCATCGCCGATTGTGGCAATTTGGCTTGAATCAAGCGCGAATCGCTCTTTTAACTCGCGGAGTGTTGCGCCTTTGTCGCGAATCCCCATAAATAGCAATTCATCGATTCCTAGCTCTTTTGCCCTAGCGCGGAGGATTTCGCTTTTTCGCCCTGTGATAATGGCGACTTTGCGATTGAGGGTTTTTGCAAAGTAAGCCAAAGCCAAACCGTCTTTGACATTAAAAACTTTAACAACTTCGCAAATTTGCGTGTCGCTAGTTTGCAATTCGCGCTTGGGTGCAACTTGTGGAGATTTGCCAAATTTCGCGTGTTCGCGGTCTCCCAGTCCAGTCTCACCACTCAAAACGAAGTTTCCTTGAAAATTTGGCAAAAACTCCGCAACCTCCACCGCAATCCCTTCGATTGTTTGTTGCGCTGGATTCTTGGATTCGGCTATATTTTCGTCATTCTGAGCGAACGCAGTGAGCGAAGAATCCACGAATTGTTTGCCATTTTTTTTGGATTCTTCGCTTTGCGAAAGCTCAGAATGACGGGGTGGGTTGTTGTTAGATTCCGCGCTTTGCGTGGAATCTACAATCGAAGTAATGGCAGTAGTGCTTTGCGTTGTTTTGGCGCGAAATGAGCGAGATAGAACTTGGGGTTCATCGAGCGAAATTTTGTCGTCAAAACAACGCAAATGATTACCCCAGAACAAATTGCCCACAAAGCCGTATATTAGACTGCCATCTGTAAGCGTCCCGTCCGTATCTATACACAACAACTCTATCTTACTCACAAACTTCCTTTTGTGCTAGGCATTTTCACGCGCTCATTGATTTTGATTGCCCCGCGCAACGCTACTGCGAATGCCTTAAACATTGCCTCAATAATGTGGTGCGCATTTTTTCCGCGTTTAAAGACAATATGTGCGCTGATATTGGCATTATTCACCACCGCGCGGAAAAATTCCTCGACTAATTCGCAGTCAAATTCGCCCACTTTGTGCGGAGCGATTTTGCCTGATTTTAGCGCGTTAAAGGGCGATTCAAAGTGCAAAAACGCCCGATTGCAAATATCAAGTGAGCACTCCACGCACGATTCGTCCATTACCACACTTGCAAAGCCAAATCGCTCGATATTTTTGACTGGATAGAGCGATTCGCCTAAAAGTTTGCCTATGACAATCCCGCAATCCTCCACGCTATGGTGCGAATCCACGCCCAAATCGCCCTTGCATTCTAACTCCAAATCAATCAAACTATGTTTTGCAAAGGATTCAAGCATATGATTAAAAAATCCTATGCCTGTCTCAACCCTTGATTCGCCGCTACCATAGAGCTTTAGAGACGCTTTTATGTCTGTCTCTTTTGTTTTGCGACTTAATTTTTTTGCTTCCATTTTGTCCCCTTTTTGCTTGAATCTTAACGCGAATCTAGCGCGAATCAAATGTGAATCCTGCTCGAATCTTACGCGAATCACACCTTAATCGCGCACAAAGAATCCTTCGATTCGCTTAGATTTGATAAAGTCTCGCGCCTCTGCCTCGCTTTTGAATCCGCTGATAAACACGCGATAAATCGGTGCGCCCTCAAATTCGCCCTCTTTGATAATCGTGCGATAATTGTCAAATTGATGCGATTCTTGGTAGGTTTGTGCGCCACTTTGTTTTCTAAATGCGCCGATTTGCACGGAGAAAATCCCGCCTGTGATGACTTTTTCGCTCACGCCTGTTTTAAATTCGTCCTTAAACTCGCTAGAATTTACCATATCTTTGATAATCGTAGAGTTACTTGCTGCGTCATCTGAGACGATTCCGCCAAAGCCGATTACCTCGATATTTACCCGCGCCGTGCCTGTTTTAATCATATCAATGTCCCGCGCCGCCGCTGCGGATAAATCGATGATTCGCCCCTCGACAAAGGGTCCTCTGTCGTTGATTCGCACGATTGTAGTTCTACCGCTATCAAGGCTATAAACCTTTACAATGGTATTCATCGGTAGCGTTTTGTGGGCTGCGGTATGGAGATTCATATTATAAATTTCGCCATTTGAAGTTTTTTTGTTGTGAAAATTGGGTCCATACCAACTAGCGATTCCGTCCCAATTCTCGCCGATTTCCACGCGCTGCGGATAATACCACTTGCCATTGATTTGATATGGCTTCATAGTGGCGCGTTGAATCGCCTCGCTGTCTCTTGCATCGCCTAAATTTGGCTGGATACTTTCGCTAGGTGGGATTTGGGAATCATAGCGCATTCTGCCGTCTTGTGTGCTGTAAGTGTTGCCACTAGCGTATCTATCCCCGCTACCGCTTGGCGAATAGCGATTGAGATAATCTTTAAATCCCTCATAATCCTGATACGCGCCCACGCCACCGCGATAAGTGCTGGTATTTGCGCAACCGCTAAAAATCAAAGTGGCTAAAATCGCGCCCAAAATCGCACTTGGAATCGCCCCAAAAATGCCCCGAAAACCTATAATCATCAATTTGTCCTTATATTTATACCAAAGATTTAAAAATGATAAATCGCACCAAAACGGCAAAAATTAAAGCCATAAGTCTAATAAATTTTGACTTAAAAATGCGTATGGGATTTTTTGGATCGCTTTTTGGATTGCCACGAAAATTCGCTACGCTCATTTTCTCGCAATGACAAGAGAGTAGAGATTCTACTTTTTGCAAAAGCCAAAAGTAGCAAAAACTTTTAATAAGGATTTTTTGTTTGATTTTTTTACTCGATTCGTGCAAAGCACGAATCGCAATCGAAGTAATGGCGGTAGTGCTTTGCGCCGTTTTTACGCGAAACAAGCGAAATAAGACTTGGCGTCCATTGAGCGAAATTTTGTCGCCAAAATAACGCAAATGATTATCCCAGAACAAATTGCACTCATTCAAACAGCGCATTTATCGTGCTAATAAAATGCAACGAATCCACGCTTACGCCTTGTGCCATTATGGAGAAATGCAAGTGCGCCCCGCTCACACGCCCTGTATCGCCACTTAACGCGATGATTTGTCCTTTTTTGACATTTTCGCCAAGCGCAACTTTTAGCTCACTGCAATGAAAATACGCGCTGTAAATCCCCTCTCCGTGGTCGATTATAACGCTATTGCCCGACATAAATCGCTCTTTTGCAAGTGAAACTTTGCCGTCATTTATTGCCCTAATAGGTGTGCCGATACTCGCGCGAAAGTCCGTCCCTGCGTGATAACTGCGCAGTTCGTTATTAAACATTCGCGCGTTGCCGTAATGGCTAGTGATGACGCTTTCCATTGGAAGCGCGAATCGCTCACTCCATAGCCGTTTTGGCGTGGTTGTGCGATAGATTGCGTTTGCCTCTTGCAATTCGTCCGCCACGCGCTTTTGTTGCGCCTTATTTGGGCGGACTTTGGAAGTGTCTGTAATGGTGATTTTTTCTTGCTTGTAGGGCGCGGATTTGATTTCTAAAACTAGCCCACTTAAAAGCGTGGTTTTGCCCACATTTGCGCGATATGGGACGCTTACAATGGCGATTTTTTCGCCCTCTTTGGTGGGGTGTTTTAGCCACGCGACTTTTTTCTCACCAAATTTCAAAGGCTTTGGATTCGCCTCAGTTGTGGTAAAAATATACGCCGTGCCGTTGTAGGCGATATGTGGCGTTGTCGCGCTTATGGGCGTGGGCGAAGTCAGTGGCATTTGTGGTGTGGGGGCTTTGTTTTGTGCGGTGCTAGATTCCGCGCCAAATAGCGATAAAATAACACACGCGCAAAGCAAGATTCGCATTAGTTTCATTGTGATTCCTTTAAAAATTTATGATGAAAATTTTTGCGCGGATTGTAACATTTTTGGCGCATTTTGTAAAAGTGTAAATTTTGGCGCATTTTAGGGCGAATCTGTGCGAATCTTATGCGATTTTATAGGCGAATCTAAAAAGCACGAATCGCTTGACTTTATGGATAATTTTGTTGCATAATTTCGCACATTTTTCAAGCCACAAAGGGAGGATACAAATGGACTACGCGCTTTTTATCATCACATTTGCCTCCGTGTGCTTTCTGCCGGGCGTTTGTATGAGCCTCACGCTCTCGCTTGGCATTAGCATTGGCTTTAGGCGAAGTCTGCCATTTATGTGCGGTGCGCTATCGGGGCTACTCGTGGTGGTCGTGGTGTGCGGATATGGTACGAATCTCATCGCGCGATTTCCAAACGCATTTTACGCGCTACGATTATTTGGGATTTTGTTTTTATTCTACACGGCGTTTATGCTTTTCAAACAAAAGGCGCAATTAAGGGAGGAAAAAACGAGCAAAAGGGACAGATTCGCCCTAATCGCGCAGGGATTTTTGACTAGCCTATCAAACCCATCGGCGTGGATTTTTATGGTCGCACTTTTGCCACAATTCTTGCAAAAATCCCATCTCGCAGTCCTTGCGCTAATGATTGCAATCCTAGAAATCATCGCGCTTTGCACCTACTCACTGGGCGGAAGCGTCTTTCGCATTTTCCTAAAAGAGCATATCGATAAACTCGTCAAATTCAGCGCACTCTGCGTCCTCGTGCTAGGAATCTTTATGCTTTATAATTTGTGCGTGGAGATAATCAAGTGAATATAATCGCAATAAATTCACTCATCGGGCATATTAAATTTCACAGCATTTTGCCCATCATTAGAATTAAAATCAATGCCTCTTTTTTGCCAATCATAGCTTTTTGCCAAATGCCCTAAATCTAATGCGCGGTAGCCACATTCTGTCAAATCCGCCACCAAAACATTTGCGCTTGGTCCGCACATTAAAATATGAATAAAATCCTTATCATAGCATTTTAGTTGCGCCAAAATCTCATCATATTTGCTAAAACAATGTTTATTGGGGACGAACTCATATTGAATCTCTTTTGCTGTATCAAAAATATTAAATTGATAACTATCAAAAGCCTCTTTACAGCCGACTAAAACAAGCCTTTTATCTTGGAAAAAATCGCGCCAAATTTGGAAGCGATTCCCCCCCCCCCATTTTACTTGTGCTAGCTTCGCAATATTGAGTGTTGTAATTTATGTATTTTGTAAGCATTTGACGCATTTTTGGCACAGCATAAAGTTCAAAATTTTTATAGATTGGGTTTGTTTGCTCTATAATTTCAGTCATTGGATTTGGATAATAATACCTGCGATTTATGCCAATCATTAAGTTTGGGTGCGGATTTGCAAAAATATCCCTTAACCTCATCGTAAGCGTTTTATCTGCTTTTTGGAATGGTATGTCATTGCCATTCATAACCATTATCTCGCCATCACCGAATCGTGCGATATTTTTATGTGTGGTAAGAATCTCATTTAGCGTTTCCTCCCCGCTTAAAATCGTAGGGCGTTTTATGCCACTATTTGGAATCGCATATAAAATATGTTCAATCAGCAAATCATCATCTAATCGTGGATTAGCCAAAACACCAGCCTTTCTATGCAAATCTTTTAGCGAATATCTAAAACTATCGCGCAAATTACGAAAGA
Source organism: Helicobacteraceae bacterium (assembly GCA_050872665.1). Classification (GTDB taxonomy): domain Bacteria; phylum Campylobacterota; class Campylobacteria; order Campylobacterales; family Helicobacteraceae; genus NHYM01. Next base: position 1,772 of record JBNMHH010000077.1, on the reverse strand, counting down.
AAATCTCTAGTGGTTGAAATAGTTTCATTGTTTGTCCTTTGTGTAAAAAAATTAGATTGTGATTGTAGCATAAAATATATGCGATTATAAAAAGTTGCAATGAAAGCAGTTTTGCATTTAATGACAAATCACTATGAATCTAATTGTATGAATTTTAGACAGATTCGCCGTTAATAAAAGGCGAATCTAAAGTGCATTTTGCGCTGATTTTAATGTAAAACTGCGTGAATCCAAACGAATCCGTGTGAATCCACGCGAATCCAAATGCGAAAATCTACCTCTTATACGCAAATTGCTTTTGATTTTTGAGTGGAATCATTAGCTTTTGGTTGATAGCGATTTTGGTTTTTTTGAGGTTATTTGTGTTTTTAATCGTATCAATGCTGACATTATATCGGCGCGAAATGCCATACAAGCTATCGCCCTTTTGGACGCGATACACGATATAAAACTTCGATAAATCCGCCTTTTTTGGCTTAAAATTTTTCTTAAAACTTAGCAATTTTTCATAAGGCAAATACACATCGTATTCGCTTCCATTGGGCGGTAAAAAGCCGTATTTAAACTGCCGATTGTAGCTTTTTAAATCATCAATTTTCATTCCCGCACCTTTGGAAATGGACTCCAAATCCGTCCCAGCAGGGATTCGCACACTTGCCAAAGTAACAGTCGAGCCACGATTTAGAAAATGCTCTTTATCCTGCGTTTTTAGCTCGTTGATATTGCTAAACGCCACATTTACGGACAAAATCGAGCGGATATAGTTTTGCGTCTCCTGCGGGATATGCTCCATTAGCGCGTTTATATCATCGCTCCCAGCCTCTTTAATCGCCTTTCTAAGCCGTCCTATGCCACAATTATAAGCCATAGCGGCGAGATACCACTTGCCTGTGGAGTTTTTGAGCTGTTTTAGGTAGTCGATTGCGGCTTGTGTGGATTTGATAGGGTCTCTGCGCTCATCGATAAAATCATCGATTCGCAGCTTTAAACCTTTCGCGGTAGAGGGCATAATCTGCCAAATTCCTACGGCTTTTTTGCGCGAATACGCCCTTGTAGAAAAGCGCGATTCGACCATTGCAAGGTATAAAAACTCCTGCGGAACTCCCGCATCGCTTAGCATTTGGCGCAAAATAGGGATATACTCATAGCCCTGCTCGTAGCTCTGCATAAAATAATCCCACCTATCGCCCAAAGTTCGCTCATAATGTTGCATTAAAAAAGTTGTGTCAATTTGATAAGCAGTGTCAATATCAAAGGTGTCTAGGACGCTTTGGACATTTTCCGCGCTAGTGCTATCATAAAAATCCGCCCTTAAAATCGCCGTATCCACCATAAGTGCGAATGCCACAAAGAAAATCACATTTTTCAAATCAAATCCCTTTACATTTAAAAAAATTTTCGCATTATATTTAAAGATTCTTAAAAATATCAGCTAAAATTATCATTCGTTGAATTTTAATGCAAGAAGTGCCGTTTGCCACTAAAATATAGCGCGATTTCGTGCGAATCAGCCGCCTCGATGACTTCGCTATCTCTTATGCTTCCGCCCGGCTCGATTACCGCGCTAACACCACAGGGTGCGAGTAAATCAATGCTATCGCGGAATGGAAAAAATGCCTCACTTGCCACACTCGCACCACTTAAATCCAAGTCCATTTTTTCAGCTTTTGCGATTGCCAGATTCACCGCATCTACGCGACTTGTAAGCCCCATACCGATTCCTACCAAAACGCTATCTTTCACAAAGGCAATGCAGATTGACTTCGTAAAGG
>JBNMHH010000076.1:0-8073 GCA_050872665.1 Helicobacteraceae bacterium | reverse complement strand
ATCAATTCTTTGCGACAATATGGCAAAGAAAAGCGATTTCGTGGTGTAAAGGGAAGCAGAGCGGATTTTAAGAAATTCTATATCAAAGTGCCAGAAGGCGCGAAAATAGAATCCCTAAAAGTTTAAATTTAAAAAGGATTAGGAAATGGCTATTAAGACTTATAAACCCATTACGCCAAGTAGGCGTTTTATGACAAGCCTTAGCTCTAGCGACATTACCGCTAAAGCTAGTGTGCGCTCATTGCTTAAAAAGCTAAAAGTAACCGCAGGGCGCAATAATAATGGACGAATCACTTCTCGCCACAAAGAAGGTGGCGCGAAAAAGCTGTATCGAATCATTGACTTTAAACGCAACAAGCTAAATATTGAGGGCGTTGTCAAAGCAATCGAATATGACCCATTTAGAAACTGCCGAATCGCGCTTATATGCTATGTCGATGGCGAAAAGCGATACATTTTACAGCCCAATGGACTAAAAGTCGGCGATAAAGTTTTGGCGGCAAATGAGGGCATAGATGTGAAAGTCGGCTACTCAATGAAGCTAAAGGCGATTCCGCTAGGTAGCATTATCCATAATATCGAGATTTATCCGGGCGCAGGTGGGCAGATTGCTAGAAGTGCGGGAGCGAGTGCGCAACTTATGGGGCGCGAGGGCAAATATTCTATCATTAAAATGCCTAGTGGCGAGATGAGATATATTTTAGAAGAATGTCGCGCGACTATCGGTAGCATAGGCAATGAGGATTATATCAATATATCGCTAGGCAAAGCGGGTAGAGCGAGATATTTGGGGATTCGCCCACAAACTCGTGGTAGCGCGATGAACCCTATCGACCACCCACACGGCGGTGGCGAGGGCAAAACAGGCTCTAGCGGACACCCTGTATCGCCTTGGGGAACTCCAGCCAAAGGCTATAAAACAAGGCGTAAAAAATCTAGCGATAGACTAATAATTTCAAGAAAGAAAAAATAAGGAAAAAAATATGGCAAGGTCAGTAAAAAAAGGTCCATTTGTTGATGATTATTTGGTAAAAAAAGTAGCCAAAGCAAAAGAAAGCAAGGATAATAAGCCCATTAAAACTTGGTCGCGCAGAAGCACCATTACGCCTGAGATGATTGGGCTTACATTTAATGTCCATAATGGCAGGGCGTTTGTGCCTGTGTATATCACCGAATCTCATATCGGCTATAAACTCGGCGAATTTGTGCTTACAAGGACATTCAAAGGGCATAAAGGCACCGTGCAAAAAAAGATAGGCAAATAGGGAGCTAAAAGATGAGCAAAGCATTATTAAAATACATTAGACTATCGCCCACGAAAGCAAGGCTGATTGCAAGGGAGATTCAAGGAATGAATGCAGAGTTAGCATTAGCGACTTTGGAATTTGCGCCAAATAAAGCTGCCAAGGTGATTTATAAGGTTTTGGCGTCCGCTATCGCTAATGGCAATTATGACGCACAAAGCGTGGTTGTGAAATCTTGTCGAATCGATGCGGGTCCCGTGCTTCGCAGAATGTCGCCACGCGCTAGAGGACGGGCGAATATGATTCGCAAACCCACAGCGCACATTTTGGTAGAGGTGGCAGACCCCAAAGAGATTGCCAAAGCACTTGAAGCGCAAAAAGCGCAAAAAGTTACAAAAGCTAAAAAAGACAGCAAGGGCGAATCCAAAAAAGCACTTGCAAAAGTCGGCAAAAAAGACATTGTCAAAGTAGAAAAAACGACAAAAAAAGTAAGCGAATCTAAAAAGGCAGATTCGCCAAAAGCACCAAAAGATTCAAGCGAATCTGCGCCAAAGGCTACAAAAACGCCAAAAGCCACAAAAGATTCAAGCCCAAAAGCAGAATCGAAAGTTGCAAAGGAAGCAAAAGAGCCAAAAGCAAAAAAGCCTAGCGCAACAAAAACAGCAAAAACAACAACAAGTGAGGATAAATAATGGGACAAAAAGTCAATCCAGTCGGTCTTAGATTAGGTATCAATAGAAATTGGACATCGAGGTGGTTTCCCTCACAAAAGGTTACAATCTTTAACATTGGCGAGGATTATAAGATTCGCAAGTTCATCAAAAAAGAGCTTTATTACGCGGGGATTAGCGAGATGATTATCGAGCGCACCACCAAAAAAATCAAAATCACCGTATTTGCGGCGCGTCCGGGGCTAGTCATCGGTAAAAAAGGCGCGGATATTGAGCGAATCAAAGAATCGCTAAAAAAATTAGTCCAAAAAGATGTCGCCATAAATATTAAGGAAGTTAAAAAGCCACAATCAAATGCGCAATTAGCCGCTGAAAATGTCGCTATGCAGTTAGAAAGACGCGTGGCATTCCGCCGAGCGATGAAAAAAGTAATGCAAAGCGCGATGAAATCAGGCGCAAAAGGCATTAAAGTCAAAGTTTCTGGGCGTTTGGCTGGGGCTGAAATGGCTAGGACAGAGTGGTATATGGAGGGCAGAGTGCCACTTCATACGCTCCGCGCAAAGATTGACTATGGATTCGCCGAGGCGATGACGACTTTTGGAATCATTGGCGTTAAAGTGTGGATTTTCAAAGGCGAGATTTTACAAAAAGGAATCCAAGCGGAGAAAAAAGACACTGAATCACGAACAAAGAGAGGTAGATAAGCTATGTTAATGCCCAAAAAGACAAAATATAGAAAGCAAATGAAAGGTCGCAATCGCGGCAAATCTGCTCGTGGTAGCAAAATAGCTTTTGGCGATATTGCCATAAAAGCGTTAGAGGCTGGACGAATCGATTCGCGTCAAATTGAGGCGGCTAGGATTGCGATGACTAGGCATATCAAAAGAACTGGTAAGATTTGGATTCGCGTATTCCCTGATAAGCCCATTACCGCAAAGCCACTAGAAACGAGAATGGGTAAAGGTAAAGGCGCGGTTGAAAAATGGGTTATGAATATTAAGCCGGGTCGAATCATTTACGAAATGGTCGGCGTTGAGGAAAGTTTGGCGCGAGAGGCATTGGCACTTGCCCAAAGCAAACTCCCATTTAAAACAAAAATCATAACAAGCGAGAGTGAAAATGAAATCTACTGATGTATTGAAATTTAAAGATATAAAAGACAAAGATATTAAAGAGTTGCAAACGCTTTTGAAAGAAAAAAAGTTGAAACTTTTTGAGTTGCGATTACAGCTTAAAACTATGCAACTAACGGATTTTGCGCAGATTTCTGTGGTTCGCAAAGAAATCGCTAGAATCAACACCGCAATTTCGGCTAAAAGTGTAAAAAGAGAGGTTCAAAAATGAGCGAGAAAAAATCTTTTAAACGCCTGATTCAAGGCAAAGTCATAAAGAAAAGTGGCGATAAAAGTTTTAGCGTTTTGGTTGAGCGCAAAGTGCTTCACCCAAAATATCGCAAAATTGTAAAGCGATTCAAAAAATACATTATCCACGATGAGAATAACTCTTGCAAGGTGGGCGATGTAGTCGAAGCCATTGAATGCAAACCCATTTCTAAAATCAAAGCATTCAAGCTAAATAAAACCATAAGCACGGGAGTTGAGTGATGATTCAGAGTTTTACTAGAATGAATGTCGCCGATAATAGTGGCGCAAAAGAATTGATGTGTATTAAGGTTTTGGGCGGTAGTCATAGGCGATATGCGTCCCTTGGCGATGTCGTTGTGGCGAGTGTGAAAAAGGCGATTCCCAATGGCAAAGTCAAAAAAGGCGATGTGGTAAAAGCCGTGATTGTCCGCACTAAAAAGGAGATTCATAGAGATAATGGCTCTTCAGTTAGATTCGATGATAATGCCGCTGTGATTTTGGACGCTAAAAAAGAGCCAATCGGCACTCGTATCTTTGGTCCTGTGGGCAGAGAAGTGCGCTATGCAAACTTTATGAAAATAGTTTCATTAGCACCAGAAGTGTTGTAAGTGAGGTAAGAGATGATTAAATTTTCTATCAAAAAAAATGATATGGTAAAAGTCATCACAGGCGATGACAAGGGCAAAGAGGCAAAAGTTTTGCAGGTTTTGCCTAAAAAATCCCAAGTGATAGTTGAGGGTTGCAATGTCGTTAAAAAGGCGATTAAGCCCACTGATGACAATCCAAAAGGCGGATTTGTTACAAAAGAAAAGCCCATTCATATCTCAAATGTTAAAAAGCTGTAAGGAAGTAGTATGTATCAATTAAAAGAGCTTTATGCAAACGAAATCAAACAAAAATTGATGAAGGAATTCGACTTTAAAAATCCAATGCTTGTCCCAAAACTTGAAAAGATTGTGATAAGCGTGGGTGCTGGGGATTATGCCAAAGAGGCAAAGATTATCCAAAATATCGCCGATACCATATCGCTGATTGCAGGGCAAAAGGCGATTATCACACACGCCAAAAAATCTGTGGCTGGATTCAAAATGCGTGAGGGAATGCCAATGGGCGTAAAAGTAACGCTACGAGGCAAAAAAATGTATAACTTTTTAGAGAAACTCATTGTCATTTCATTGCCACGCGTTAAGGACTTTCGTGGGATTCCACGCAATGGATTCGATGGCAGAGGCAATTACAACTTTGGGATTAAAGAGCAGCTCATTTTCCCAGAGGTCGTCTATGATGACATTATGGTAACGCACGGAATGAATATTACGATTGTAACTTCGGCAAACAACGACAAAGAGGCATTTAAATTACTCGAATCTTTTGGTATGCCTTTTGCAAAAGGGAGATAAATAATGGCAAAAAAATCAATGATAGCAAAAAACGCACGCAAAGCGAAATTTAGCGCACGAAAATATAGCAGGTGTCAGATTTGCGGACGCCCACACTCGGTGTATAGGTATTTCAAACTATGCAGGGTTTGTTTGCGTAAAATGGGTAGTGAGGGACTAATCCCCGGACTTCGCAAGTCTAGCTGGTAATGGTAAGGAGAAAAAATGGTAAATGATATAATCGCAGATTCTATTACTAGGATTAGAAACGCGTCTATGAGGCGACTAGAGCATACGAATCTTTACTATGCCAAAATCATCGTTTCAATTCTAGCGGTGTTTAAGGCAAAGGGATTCATTAAAGATTATCGCGTCAATGACAAAAATGGCAAACAAGATATTACCGTGATTTTGGGCTATGATGAAAATGGCAAATCGCTAATTAGTGAGCTAAAGCGCATTAGTAAGCCCGGTCGCCGAATCTACAAGTCGCGCGATGAATTAAAGCGATTTAAAAACGGCTATGGCACAATCGTAGTTAGCACAAGCAAAGGCGTGATTGCCAATGATGAAGCCTACAAAAATAATGTCGGCGGCGAAGCGTTATGCAGTATTTGGTAGGAGGAAATTATGTCAAGAATTGGTAAGCAGTCAATCACTATTCCAAAGGGCTTGGAAGTCTCCATTCAAGGCTCAAAAGTGATTTTTAAAGGCGCAAAAGCGCAAAAAGAGTTAGAAACGCACAATCGCGTGAATATCTCGCTAAAAGATGGCGTTTTAAGTTTTGGGCTAAAAGAGGATGCAAATAATGAGAGCTTGAATCTAAACGCATTTTGGGGCACTTATAGAGCTTTGGCAAATAATATTGTCATCGGGCTTACAAGTGGATTCACAAAGCAGTTAGAAATTAACGGCGTGGGTTATAAGGCGGCGTTAAAGGGTAAGATTTTGGAGCTAAGTCTTGGCTTTTCGCACCCTATCAATTATGAGATTCCACAAGGCGTGGAGGTAAATATTGACAAAAATATCATCACGCTAAAGGGCAGTGATAAACAGCAAATTGGGCAGATTGCCTCTGAGATTCGCGCGTTTCGTCCGCCAGAGCCTTATAAAGGCAAGGGCGTGAAATATGTCGAAGAGACGATTTTGCGTAAAGCTGGTAAAACGGCTAAAAAATAGCGCGATAAAATAAAAATAAAGGTTTGAAAAATGTTAGAAACAGATTTGAAATTAAAAAAGCGACTTACACTAAAGCGCAAAGCACGAGTTCGAGGGCGAATCTTTGGCGATTCTAAAACGCCTAGAGTAAGCATTTTTCGCTCTAATAAATATTTCTACGCACAAGCTATTGATGACACAAAGGGATTCACATTAGCTAGTGTAGATGGCAAAAAATTAGGCTTAAAAAACAACAAAGATGATGTGAAAAAAATCGCTCAATCTTTTGCAAAAAGCCTAAGTAGTGCGGGAATCTCAAAGATTGTCTTTGATAGAAACGGATATTTATATCACGGCGTTGTGGCGGCATTCGCGGATTCGCTTCGCGAAAATGGCATAGCTTTTTAAATCACAAAAAGGACTTAGGGAATGGAAATCAATAAAGAAGAATTCAAAGAAGTAGTCGTAAATATCGGGCGTGTAACAAAAGTCGTAAAAGGCGGACGCAGATTTAGATTCAACGCACTTGTGGTTGTAGGCAACGAAAAAGGCTTGGTGGGCTTTGGCTTAGGCAAGTCTAAGGAAGTCCCCGATGCGATTCGCAAGGCAATCGATGATGCGTTTAAAAATATCATCAAAGTTAATATCAAAGGCACGACTATCGCACACGACATTGAGCATAAATATAATGCAAGTCGAATCTTGCTTCGCCCCGCTAGTGAGGGGACAGGCGTGATTGCAGGTGGTTCTGCGCGTCCTGTGATTGAACTTGCAGGGATTAGAGATATTTTGACAAAATCGCTTGGCTCAAGCAATCCTTACAATGTCGTCCGTGCGACTATTGACGCCCTAAGCAAAATCAAAGCATAAGGATAAAAAATGTTAGAGAGAATTAAACCAGCTAAAAACAGCGTAAAATCCATTAAAAGAGTAGGGCGTGGTCAAGGTAGCGGTATGGGCAAAACCTCTACACGCGGTGGCAAAGGACAAACAGCGCGAACAGGTTATAAACAAAAAATCGGCTTTGAGGGCGGACAACAGCCACTTCAAAGACGACTGCCAAAAGTGGGCTTTAAAAGTCGCGTAGAAAAGCCACTTGTCATCAATGTGGATAAATCCAATAAAGTCGAATCTCTAAGCGAAATCACACTTGAAACGCTAAAAAACGCTTATGGATTTTCAGCGCAAGTAAAAAAAGTCAAACTCATTGGCAAAAAAGCAAAAGATTTTACCTCTAAAATCAAAGATGAAAATATTAGCACAAGTGGCGCAAAAGGCGCGGAATCTAATAAGAGCGACAAATAATGAATAAAACCATATTAAATAAGATTCTCATCACACTTGCATTTTTGTTTGCATATAGGGTTTTGGCTTATGTAACGATACCCGGCGTTGATGCAGATGTGTTAAAGCAGTTTTTTGATAGCAACAAAAATAACGCACTTGGGCTTTTTAATATGTTTAGCGGACAAGCCGTAGAGCGATTTAGCATTATTTCGCTAGGCATTATGCCCTATATCACGGCGTCAATCGTTATGGAGTTACTTGCTGCCACTTTTCCTAATCTTGGCAAACTTAAAAAAGAGCGTGATGGTATGCAAAAATATATGCAAATCATTCGCTACGCGACTATCGCAATCACGCTAGTTCAAGCAGTGAGCGTTTCTATCGGGCTAAAGGCACTAGAGGGCAGCTATGGTAATGCGATTTTGATTGATAATAATATGTTTGTGCTAATTTCTGCGGTGTCAATGCTTGCTGGGACAATGATGCTTATGTGGATTGGTGAGCAAATCACGCAAAGAGGCGTGGGGAATGGCATTAGCCTTATTATCTTTGCTGGAATCGTAGCTGGGATTCCCGCAGCTATCGGGCAGACTTTTGATTCGATTAGCAAGGGTGAGATAAATATAATCGTCTCTATTTTAATGCTTGCCGTTGTGCTTGGGACGATTTTTATTATCGTATATATCGAGTTGGCTGAGCGGCGAATCCCTGTTAGCTACGCTAGAAAAATCATTATGCAAAACCAAAACAAACGCATTATGAATTATATTCCTATCAAAATCAATCTTAGCGGGGTGATTCCACCGATTTTTGCCTCTGCGGTGCTGATTTTCCCATCTACCATTTTACAAGCCTCTAGCAATAAGGCAATGCTTGCCATTTCAGATTTCTTAAGCCCTAATGGCTATGCGTATAATATCTTAATGTTTGTGCTTGTGGTGTTTTTTGCGTTTTTCTACTCATCGATTGT
>JBNMHH010000075.1:0-8261 GCA_050872665.1 Helicobacteraceae bacterium | reverse complement strand
GGATTTTATCGTGGATATTGGCGAGGGCGCGGGAAAAAACGGCGGAGAAGTGATTTTTAGTGGCGATATTGCCAAGCTAAAGGCATCAAACACGCTCACCGCGCAATATATCTATGGCAAAAAGCAAATACAGCACTTTTATGGGCGCAAACAAACCAAGTGGCTAGAAATTGACAACATAAATATAAATAATGTCAAAAATCTAAGCCTAAAAATTCCGCTACTAAATTTCGTGTGCGTAACGGGCGTAAGCGGTAGCGGAAAAAGTAGCATTGTGTTGCAGACTTTGCTACCTATCGCCCAAGAGATTTTAAACCACTCTAAAAGGATTAGCAAAGTCGATGGCGTGGAGATTCGTGGGCTTGATGCGCTAGATAAAGTCATATATTTAGACCAAAGCCCTATCGGGCGCACACCGCGCAGTAATCCAGCCACTTACACAGGCGTGATGGACGATATTCGTTTGCTTTTTTCGCAGACTAAGGAAGCAAAAGTGCGAGGCTATGGCGTGGGGCGATTTAGCTTTAATGTCAAAGGTGGGCGTTGTGAGAAATGTCAGGGCGAGGGCGAGATTCGCATTGAGATGCACTTTTTGCCCGACATAAATGTCAAATGCGATGTGTGCGGTGGCAAAAAATACAACGACCAAACGCTAGAGATTTTATACAACGGCAAAAATATCGCCGATGTGCTAAATCTAAGCGTCAGCGAGGCGTTAGAATTTTTCAAAAAAATCCCGCGAATCACGCAAAAACTAAAAACAATCAACGACATAGGCTTAGGCTACATAACGCTAGGACAAAACGCCCTAAGCCTTAGCGGTGGCGAGGCACAGCGCATAAAAATCGCCAAAGAGCTTTGCAAAAAAGACACAGGCAAAACGCTCTATGTGCTTGATGAGCCTACCACAGGGCTACATTTCGAGGATATAAACAATCTCATCAAGGTTTTGCACCACCTAGTGGAGCTAGGCAACTCAATGATAGTTATCGAGCATAATTTAGATGTGGTGAAAAATGCGGATTATATCATCGACATTGGACCTGAGGGGGGCGATAAGGGCGGAAAAGTCGTTGATTGCGGTAGCGTGGAATCGCTTATCAAAAATGCTAAAAAAAGTGGGAGTTATACGGCAAAATATTTGGCAAAGGAAGTGTGAGCCGTTTTCAATTTGTTCTGGGGTATGCAATTTCGCACTTGTAGAAAATTTTGGGAATCAACAGACTCTAATTCTAGTTTTATCCCAAAATTTTCTACAAATACAAAAGCCACACCGCCATTACTTCGATTGCGATTCGTGCTTTGCACGAATCTAGCAAAAAAATTAAATCAAAAATCCTTATTAAAATTTTTGCTACTTTTTGCTTTCGCAAAAAGTAGAATCCTCTCTACCTCGTCATTGCTTTTGGGATTCGCAGATTCGCCAAACAATGGCGAATCTACAAATTCACTCACCCGCCATATATTTCCACATAGATTTGCCCATCGCTTGTGTATTGTGCGCTATATGTGATAAATTCCTTTTCTTGCCTATTGCCCACGCTGATAGTTACCTGCGCTTTGCAAATCGCCTTTTTGGCTTCCTTGTCGGTTGATTCCGTCATAAATGCCGAATATTTATACTCAGCCTTAGCATTTACATTTTCTTTGAGGATTTTTGTAAGCAAGTCTGTTGTGTCCTTGCTGTCGCATTTTGGCGCACCGCCACACCCGCTAAAGCTGATTCCTACCGCCACTACTGCCATTACGCTTAATGCGATTTTATTTAGTCTTTTCATTTGTTTTTCTCCTATTATTTTCTAGCGTTTGCTAGTAATTCCTACCGCCACCTACAATCCATTGACAATATTGTGTCGCCATTACCCTAATGATAAAGCATTTTTAACCTCCTTTATGATATAAAATATAATACCAATCAGCGATTTTATCTTTCACAAAGCGAATTATCGTGCGCAATTCTTTTTCATATTGTTTGCAGTTTGGCAAATTGGGGTAGTGGCAATCTTGGACATTTTTTTGCGTTAATTTGTATGGAAAATCAATCCAAGTTGCCCTATAATCGTCAAGTTGCTTATCGCTAGAGCCAAATCGCAGTTTTGAGTATGGTGGCTCTTCTGTTAATGCCTCGCCATTGACAAATCTATACATAGCTATGGGCGCGTAGTCTATCCCACCCTCAATATCTCTCTCGACTTCACCCTCTAATCGCAAAAATGCCTTAAAAACTTTGATTGCTATGTCATTGTTATTATAAAATGCCTCGATTTTGCCGTAGTGCTTGAAAAATTTTAAAATGTCGCGATAGTATTTTCTATCATAATACAGCTCGTTTTCTAATAAAAAGTTCTCGAATCGCTCTAATTCCTCGCTACTTAGCTTTGTTTTCATAAATGATTTGTCTGTTGATATGACATAGGCACATACGCTTTCATTGTCCTTGCGCTTGATTTCCATATAATCAATGCGAATCTTAAAGAGATTTTCTATCTGCTCTGCGGAATACGCATCATAGCCATAGAAAAAATCCCCTATAATCTGCAAATCATCACTTTGAGCGTCAATCTCAGGGTAAATCTCTGTTTTGGGCAATGTCTCACAGATTGATTTGCCACTATTTTCGCCTAACTGCCCTTGAATCGTATCTGTGATTACTTCTTTGCTCGTGTCTATACCAAAAATCGCATTGAAATTGCCCGAATCGTTTATGATTACTTCATTTTCATCAAAGGCAAAAATATGCCCCAAAGAAAATGCCACCATAAATATTGCAAAAATTATCTTGTGTGTGTTTTTCATTGTGTCTCCTTTGTTTTAGAATCTTAAATTTAGCGTAATCCAAAGCGCAATAAATCCGCACAAAGTGCGAATCTACCCCTATCGTCATACTGAGGGCTTTAGCCCGAAGTATCCAAATCACACGAATCTAATTTATGAGCGAATCAATGCCCCAAAAGTGAATCAACCACAAATTCAATCAAAGTGAGTGATTCGCCCTTGATTCACGATTTGCTAAAGTAGATACTTCGCCTTTTACAAAGGCTCAGTATGACGAGTGGTGGGCGCAGATTCGCCCACTTTTCCGTCATTGCGAGGCGATTCAATGAATCGCCGAAGCAATCCACAAGTAATCCAAAGCAAATCGCAGATTCGCGCAAAGCAGTCCAAATCCACACATTACGCCTTGAATTACAAACCCACTACCTACCTATCTCATAGTAGTAAGTGCCAAAGTTTGTCTTTAGCTCGATTTCATATTTGCCATTTTTGGGCGGACAACTATCTTCATCAAAAATCACCATTCTATAACTATCATAAGGTATTTTCTCTCCATACTCGACAAATTTAAAAATAATGTTATTGCCACCAGCTCCCAAATCGTTTATCTTACATTTGCCATTGCGTCCGCTGATAATCATATTTTTTATGATTGTATCATCATCACGGGATTGTATTTTCAACCAATTCCCAAACATTGGATTAGATTGCATTTCCATTAAAGGCGATTTGCCGTCATCACACCCGCTAAAGCCGATTCCTACCGCCACTACTGCCATTACGCTTAATGCGATTTTGTGTAATTTTTTCATTGTTTTTCTCCTTTTTCATTAAACTTCACTAGCGAGTTTTGCAACTTCGCTATCATTTTTCAAAAGCTCATTTAGGGCATTGACTTTTTGATAGAGTTTGTCAAAATATTCCTCCAAACTCTCACTTGCCAAATCCACCATATAGCTATCTTTGTCATCAAGTAGCCACCAGCCCCAGCGATTCAACCTAAATCCGTGCTTTTCAACGATTCCCTTTAACTTTGTGGGGATTTCCTTATCCTTGAATCCATAAAACCTATTGTAGGATTTTCCATTAGATTCGCCATTTACAAATAGCCCAAAGCCTATGTGTTTATTTGCCTTTGTTTGCTCTAACGATAGCATAAATCTAAAAGTTTGATTGAGATATTTTTTATTACCATAAGCAAACGCGCATATACAGCTATTAGCAACATTATCATTCTTATCATAATGAATGTCTATAATTTGCCAATCGCTATACCTAGCATTATTTGCTACGCTTTTCTTAAATGTCTCAACGCTTACTTCCTCTAATCTTAGCCTTTGAATCTCAGCTACAATGGCAATATATTCAGGCTTTTGTTCTAAAAACTTCTCTAATCCCATTTTTGCTCCTTGTGTGATATTTTCTACGCATTTTTTATAAAATTCCAGCGTGGCGTAAAGATTCGTTATATTTTTCGCTTTGCTTTGGCAAGTTTCTATCCACGATAAAATGTCCTTTTTGTAAGTGGCATTTTTATAGCGAATCTTTTTATCACCCCACACTAAATATTCTTTATCATCATCATTTTTCCACTTGCCTAAGCTATGCGGTGCTATGTCTTTCTCATCTATGCTTAGATATACCACTGCAATATTTTCACAATCTACGCCGTTATTTATTAGCGAATCGATATATCGCTCTATTTGTTTATCGCCGTCTCCTGCGTAGATTTTGTTTTCTATGATGATATGTTTGTCATTATCGCTGATATATAAATCTATGTGATTCCACTCTGCTTTGACAAGCACTTTGTTTAAATCCATAAAAAAGTCCGTAAATCCCAGCATTTTCAAAAACGACTCTAAAAATAAGCTCCCTTGATAATGCTTCCCGCGCGTATCTAGCAGTGAGTGGATAATGCGTGAGTGCAAACGCACTTCATCGCTTTGAGAGCGAATCACTAGCAATGGATTATAGTCATTGTCTATCTTTTTGCGCTCTTTTTCTTTTGAGAGATACGCGCCAAATTCGCTAAAGAATTGCGCGTAGGATTCGTCTGTCATTTTGCCTCCTTTAGCTTGGGTTGTTTTATGATAGGTTCAGCCCATTGTGCTACAGACCACATCAATTTTGTTATGTTGCAATCCTCCGTAGATTGAGGGGATTTACGACATTTTTCCATATCTTGTAGTGTATCCTTTTTAAATTTATCAAAATCAAATGTTCCACCTTCAAATAATATTCCTCCCTGTCTTGTGCCATATACATATTTAGCCATTGCTACTCTTGAGCCGTAATCTTTTAAATCTTGTAGGTTTTTGCCTATTGTGTGCAACATTCCGCCCATTGTCTGATATGATGGAATAGCATTTCGATAGTATTTGAAAAATTTTAATACTCGCATATAAGATTCTTTATTATTTATATACGAATCATATTTACCTCTTTGTGCCATATATCGCTCAAACTGCTCTATTTCCTCTTGTGTCAGCTTTTCATTTTCAAAATCTGTGTAAATGATATTCAAATATATACAAAAGCTAATTTTATCATCATACTTAAATTCCTTGCTATAATGACTAAGCATAGAGTTATGTAGCACATTATTGTATATTCTCTCTGCTTTTTGTTGAGTATTAGTAACAGAATCTGCTACTTTTTTAATATGATATTCAGCTTTCATTTTTAAATCATCTTCTTCGCCACACACAGCATCCAAATTCGCCGCACTTACTAATCCCAAGCTAATTACTAGCAACAATACTAACTTTTTCATTTGTTTTCTCCTTTTATTTTGATTGATTTTTCACGCTATCTATTGCAAGTAGGACTTTGCGTAGATTTTGCATTCGCACTTTTTTAAGCACTAAAAATAAATCTATAATCCACCAGCCCCATACAAGAATCGCAAAAGAAATATCAATGACTTGCATTGCTTCGCTCCCGTCATTTGCACCATTAACTATTGCCCAAAGCACTAGCACTACCAACCTAATCGCACCGATTAAATAATCGCCTATCATAAACCTAGCCACGCCAAGCGTCCCAAGAAAAAAGTTGCATATATCCACAATAAAAGGCGTTTTTAGATTTGCATCTTGGATTCGCAAAAACGCATCACTGCGCCCTTTATCACTTAGTGAATCTAATCTATTTGTTATTTCCGCTATTGACGCTGCTCCCATTTTTCCTTTTGGAAGTTTTCCTTTGATTTCATTTATTATTAAATTTGTATCCATAATTTTCTCCTTTAAAATTTATTTTAGTAATGATTCAGCGTAGTTTTTAATCTCGCGAATCTCATTTAGTTTCATAGAACATTCTGCATTAGATAATGGCGCACAGGGTTGCTTTGTGCGTATAAGAGCTGACTTTTGCACAGCATTTAAGGCACTAATATTTGTATATACGCCGACAACAGACATTGGACCCTCGCTATACACTCTATCATCTTGCACCTTGCCGTATAAGAATCTAGTCGCTGTTATGTTTCTAGCAGCAGAGTTTGTATTATCTATCCTATCGACTTTCCCTAGCAACTCACTCAAATCGCGCAAACTTCTTAGCCCAAGCGAATCTTGTGGCGCGGGTAATCGATTATGATATTTTAGGAATTTCATCGCGGTGTAGTATTGCTCTTTAATATCCTTGCGCTTTTCATATTCGCTATATGCGTCAGTATCTACTAATGCCCTCTCTAAATTCGCTATATCTTGCGAGGTTAGGCTAACTTGCTTGTAGGCTGTATTTGTCGCCATTATATAAGCACAAACGCTCTCTTTATCACTGCGCTTAAATTCCATATAATGCACTTGTGCGCCAAGTAGATTTTCCACCTGCGCGATTGTGTATTGCCCACTAAATACAAAGCTACCTATTTTCTTAAAAATGTTTTGATAGTATGTGGGGAAAATGTCGCCTTTAGAAAGAGTATTGCACACGCTTTCCCCCTCGCCTAACTTGCCCTTTGCGCCATCAAAACTAGATAGCCCAAATAAAGCACAACCGCCTAAAAATACGCTCATAGTCGCACAAAGTGCGATTTTATTAAGTTTGAATGTTGTCATTTTGACTCCTTTTTATTTTAAAATTTTCTGCCCTTTTGTGGGCGAATCTTTGCCTAACCGCCACGATTTTTAACCACGCGAATCTAAATGCGTGAAAATTTAAGATTTAAGTTTGCATTTGGATTCCTTTAAAAGTGGTGTGAGAAATGGCGAATCGTGCGAATCTATGTCGAATCGCCTTTAGATTTGCACAAAGTCCGCGAATCGCTTTTGATTTTAAATCACCAAAATGGATACTTCGCCTTTTACAAAGGCTCAGTATGACAAAATGGGCAACCTCGTCATTCTGAGGCGACAAAGTCGCCGAAGAATCCAAGCCACACGAATCTAAATTATATGAATCGTAATTGCCGAATCTATACGGATTCTTAAATAAAAAAGTATGATTTAATGCGTAAAGTGCGAGAGTCTTACAATATATATATATATATATATATATATATAATTTAATAAAAGGCGTGGAGCGTGGGAATCTATGGCATTGAATCTATGTGGATTTATTTGTATTGTGAGGATTATAGATTCGCCTTTAAGGTTGCCTATCAAATTTTGCCCTTTACTTTTTCTTAAAAATAACTTCGCAATTCTAATTATCTTTGATTTAAAATTAACTTAAAGGGATTGTAATATTTGGAATTTTTTTATTGATTCGCAAAACCCTATTTTAGCTCTTTATCATAATCAACATTCGCCTTTGTGCCTAGCATTCGCGCACGATTCGCATTAAAATCATCGCTAAACACACTTCGCGCCACTTCATAGCCATCGACATTGAATCCCGCAATGTCAATTAGTGCGTGTATCAAATCATCTATCATAAATGGCTTATTAGTGGCACTTGCGATTCGCGCGTAAATCTGCGGGTGGCGCGTCTTAAACTCATCGCTTACAAACACCACAAATGGCACTTCCACCATAAAACGCGTGATTTTATTATCCAAACGCAACGAGCCATCGCCCGTGTCCCACACATCATTCGCGTGGTCGCTGATATAAATCACAATGCTATCCTTGTGCGCGAATCGCTTGATAATCTCGCCCACAATGAAATCCGTGTAAAGAATGCTATTTGCATACTCTGCCAAATCCGCTTTGGCGCGGGACTTTTGCGCGTGGGTTATATCGTAGGGCGAAAATCGCTCAAAGGCTTTTGGGTAACGGTTGGCATAGTGTGTATGCGAACCCATTAAATGCTAAGTTAAAAATAATGCGTTGTCTTTTTTTGCTTCGGCTAACGCCTTGTAACCCGCTGGGTGCGATAAATCATTTGATTCCCCTACCCTATCCAAAATCGGCAAAATCGCCTCATCAAATCCCATCGTATCTAGCCGTTTTCCTTCCACGCTATCCTCACTCCAATGCAACTCATCGGCGCGTGAAAAAATAGTCGTAGTCGCCTTGCTAAATAGGCTAAATCGC
>JBNMHH010000074.1:0-8276 GCA_050872665.1 Helicobacteraceae bacterium | reverse complement strand
ATGGATTCTTCGCTTTCTACGAAAGCTCAGAATGACGAATCTGTGGATTGCCACGAAAATCCTATGGATTTGCAGGGCTCACAAGCGAATCTCACAATGACAACTCAAAGTATCTCGTCGTCATTGCGAGACTTGCCTTTATGCAAGGCGAAGCAATCTAAACCTACAATCTAATATAAAAAATCTTTAGCTCTCCAAAGCGTTTTTCAAATCCGCAATCAAATCATCTACATTTTCTAATCCTATGCTTAGGCGCACACCTGTGGGCGTAATACCTGCAGATTCAAGTTCTTTAGCTGAAAGTTGCGAATGCGTGGTGGAAGCTGGGTGAATGACAAGCGACTTGGAATCCCCGATATTCGCCGTAATGGAGTAGAGTTTAAGCGTATCGCAGATTTTTTTAGCCGCATCATAGCTTTGTGCTTCAAAGTTCAAAAGCCCGCTAGCGCGTGAATCTACAAAGTATTTTTTGAGTTTCGCATTATATGGGCTTGATTTTAGTCCGGGATAATCCACTTTGCTAACTTTGGGGTGTGATTCCAAAAACTCTGCGACTTTTAGCGCACTATCGCTGTGTCGCTTAATGCGAAGCTCTAGCGTTTCTAGCCCTTGCAAGTGAATCCAAGCCACCTGTGGCGCAAGTGTCGCGCCGATATTGCGTAGCCACTCGGTGATTAGCCGAATGCCAAAGTTTGGTAGTGGCAGAGAGCTATACACAAGCCCGTGATAGCTTTCATCAGGCGTATTAAATGCTGGATAGCGCGGATTATCTTTGATAAGTGCATTTAGCCCATCGCGCTCTACCGCTACGCCACCAAGCCCTGCGCCGTGTCCATTGACATATTTTGTAAGGCTTGATACGCTAATGTCAATGCCGTGCTCAAATGGGCGGAATAAAAACGGAGTTGCCACAGTGTTATCGCACACGGTGATGATTTTATGCTTTTTGGCAATCGCGGTAATCGCCTCAATGTCTGGAATCGCAATTTGCGGGTTTGAAAGTGATTCAAAGAAAATCACTTTGGTTTTATCATCGATAAGTGGTTCGATACTTGCGACATTATCCACATCAAAGACACGCGCTTCAATGCCAAATCGCTTCAAAGTATGCACCAAAAGCGTTTGTGTGCCACCATAAATCTTATTTGCATAAAGGATATTGTCCCCATTTTGCGCAAGATTCGCAAATGTATAAAAAAGTGCCGCGCTACCGCTAGAAGTCGCCACGCCAAACGCACCGCCCTCAACCGCCGCAAGTCGCTGTGCTAGGACATCGACCGTTGGATTTGTAAGGCGTGAGTAAATATTGCCAAGTTCTTGCAAACCAAATCGCGCCGCCGCCTGAGCGATAGTCTCAAAGCTATAAGCGGTGCTTTGATAGATAGGCACACTCAAAGTGCGCTGTGAGTCGTAATTATACGCCGCGTGAAGTGCGAGTGTCTCGCTACTGAAATTGTTACTTTCTAAATTTGCCATTTTTTTTGTCCTTTGTTTTGAAATTTAATTTTGGAAGTGAAAATATAACATAAATTTTTAAATTCGTATTGTATTTTTCAAAATTTTGCAAAAATTTTCTGCGGAATGTTACGATTTTCTACATTTTTTAACAAATACGATATGTTTTTGATAGGAATCGCATTAAAAAATACAAATTCATAAAAAATGCCAAATGCTAGATATTACTGATAATTTATTTGATAAAGCCAAATGTGTGTGGGGGCAAAGTTAGGTAGATTCGCACTATACTAGCCATTTTAAAAAGCAAATAGCAATTATTTGGCTAGTGTTATGCGAATCTAAAAGCAATAAAAACGCGCTTATTTTTGTAGCAACACCTGCATTTTATCGCTTGATAGCTTTAGTCCATCGCCATTTTCAGCAATGCTAAATTTGCCTACCAAATTTTGCAAGAAAATATGCTCAAATTCGTTTGCCTTTTTGTCGCACATCATCTTTGTAGAACCGCCATTTGTGGAAATTTCGATAGTTTGGCTATCCACACGCACAAAATCTGTAAAGTAATTATTACAGCCCGTGTTGCCGTAGATTCGCACTCCATCAATGCCAAAAGTCGCGCCACTAACGGCTTTTAGAGCCTTGCTACCCACCACAATTTCAGTGATTTTGTATTCCGCCTTTGTAGGCAAAATCTCCTCACTCTCCACGCTTACCGCGTTATCCTCATTTAGACTTCCCGCGCCGAACGCCACGAAAATCCCAAGCACACAAACTAAAAAAATCTTTCTCATCATTTTATCCTTTCGATTTCATTTACAATTTCAGCCTTTGATTTTGGCTCTACAAGGCGATTGCCGACTTCTACGCCGTCTTTAAAAAAAATCAGCGTGGGGATTCGGCTAATCTCAAATTCATTCGCCAAACCCTCGCACTCATCGATATTTATCTTATGAATCGTGTAGCTTTGCGCCAAATCCTCTAAAATCGGCTTAATCCTCACGCAGTCCCCGCACCACGGCGCATAAAAGTCCGCAATGACAAAACCTTCCCCAATCTCGCTCTTAAATCGCTCTAAATCCATTTTTGTCCTTTTTAAAAAATTTCCGCGCATTATAGCAAAAGATTCACATAACTTTGCGACTTTGTTACATTTGCGAAAAAATGGGCGGATTTGCCAAAGCAATCCAAAAACTTTGTCATTACTCAAGTGTAGCGAATTTTCGTGGCAAAACAAGCGAAGCGCAGTTTCTTTAGTAATCTATTTTAGATTCGTGGATTGCTTCGTTCGTTTTACTCACTCGCAATGACTGGGTAGATTCGTCATTGCTTTGGCGATTCAATGAATCGCCCAAGCACTTAAGTGTGTCCTACTTCGTCATTGCGAGACTTGCCGTTAGGCAAGTCGTGGCAATCCACTCACTCCGTCATACTGAGCGTAGCGAAGTATCCATTTGGGCAATTCGTGAATCAAATGCGAATCCATAACTTTAAGCAAATCTACCCAAAAATTCAAAGTTTTTGCTTCGTTTAGCTTTTGTCAAAAGACGAAGTGGGGCGTAGATTCGCGTAATTTATTTTGATTTACCTTCAAATTGCGTTATAGATTCCACAAACGCGCTATTTTATCTCATCTATGCCTTTAAAAAATGTTTCTACGCTGACATTTAGCGCATTAGCGATTTTTAGTAAATGCTCAATGTTCCAAGTGAAGAAGTTTTAGTCCCCTATAAAATTGGGTCATATTGAATCGGCTTTGTGCGATTCAGGGGCGAATCTTAGACTTTTTAATCTTAAAAATACTTTAATGGGTTTGAAAAATTTTAGGGATTTTTGGAGGGCGATTTGGATTTGGCAAATCTGCCTTACTTGGTAGGTTAGAGTTTAATGGTAAGGGAGATTCTACTTTTTGCGAAAGCAAAAAGTAGCAAAAACTTTGAATTTGGATTCGCACTTTATGCGGATTTGATTTTGTTTGGATTGCTAAAGTAACTGCGCTTCGATTTTCTACGAAAATCTCGCAATGACGAGATGGGGCGCAGATTCGCGCATTTTCTTTAGCGATTCAAGCAATTCACAATGATTCACGCGAATCGCCAAAGCAACTTAGTTCGTAAAAAACAACTCCGTAGGGTAGGATTTCCCAGCACTTTTTAAGTCCAAATATGCGCGGACATTGAGATGCTCATAGCTTGGCTGTGCTTTTAGGCGATTTTTCGCCTCTGCAAGCATTTCCAAATCAAGTAGCACAAATAGATACGCTTCCTCCGCGTTATCATCGTTATCCGCCAAATATTCAAATAGCTTTATCCACTCATTTGGCGTATGTTTGCGCTTCATATTTTTGGCACACGCCAAATAGTCATCTTTGGTGAATTTCGCATTTTTGCAGATATTGGAAAACTCCGCCAAGTTCAGCTCGATTTTCCCTGCCAAATACGCATCAAACACCGCCAAACTAATCTCTCTATCATAGCTTATGGAATCCTTATACTTTTCGATTTCTTTGGAATCCGCATTGTTTAGCAACGCCAAAAACGCGCATTTTTTTAGCTCATAAATGTAATTTTTGTTTTTTAGAATCGGCAGTCCGTTTTTGTAGTTTTTGGCAATGCTATTTTTGACATTTAGCGTAAAAAGTGGGCTAGTTTGCGGGATATTAAACTTATGCACATCGATTTCCTCACCATTTTGGAGGTTTTCATACATTGCAAGTAGCTTTTTTATGTCATTATGAGTGCAACTTGCGTGTGGCTTTGGCGTAATATCAAGGCTATCAATGATACTTCCTATGTCCTTAAAAGTCTCTGTTTTAAGGTTTAGCTTATCATCGCTTCGCTCTATGATTTTATTTTTGATTTTGCTAATAAGTGTTTTTTTGTCCGCTTTGATTGCGCTATGCTCGATAAAAATGCCCATTCTATCAGCAAAAATAAATATTATGCTAATCAAAAACACCGCATAAATTATCATCGTAACATACACGGCGATGGGCATATCATAGGCGGCATTTGTAAAAGGCACATTCCATAAAAAACTCGCATCGCTTAGCGTATAGACATAAAAGCCCACCAAAGCACCTAAAATCAAAATCGTAACGGGATAGTATTTAATAATCATCTTGCACTCCTTCTTGCGTTATTTTGGTTTTCAAAAATCTCTCGGCATTTTATGCAAAACCGCGCAAAAGGCTTTGCCTCAAGCCTTTTAATGTCAATGTCATTTTTACACATTTCGCATTTGCCGTATTGATTGCGTTTGATTTTTTCTAGTGCGCGTTCAATCTCGGCTAACTCGCTGTTATTTGCGCTAAAGAGATTTTCATTGATTTTTGCGATACTCATCACACTGCCTAGCTCCGCCTCCTCGCTTTGATTTAGCGAGTTTAGAGAATGGATATTTTCGCTTGTGGCACGGAGATTTTTAATGGTGGCGGATTTTAGATTTTCTAATTTTTGTGCCAATCGTTCAATGTCGCTTTTTCGCAAAATTGCCTCCTTACTTGTGATATGGGTGATTGTTGATAATGCAAAATGCGCGATAAATTTGCTCACACAAAATCAAAGGCACGATTTTATGGCTAAAAGTGAGTTTGCTTAAGGAAAGATTCGCCGTTTTTGCCAAAAAATTAGGGGCGAATCCATACGCCCCGCCTATAAAAAAATTCACACCTTTGCCCGAATCGCGCATAATTTTACTAAATCCAAGCGAATCTAACTCTTTGCCCTTTGAATCAAGCGCGATATTAGCAAAATCTGTGCTTATAAATCGCATTAGCGAATCGCCATAAGATTCACGCGCCAAAGCGATTGCGTGGGCTGAATCTTCGCTCGTGGCGACTTTTTGCGCGTTAGCGATTCGCGTATTCATTACGCTTATAATCTCTAACTCCACTCCAAATTGATTTAGCATTTTGGCATAATCCTCGCAATTATGAGCTTTTTTGCTTATCGTGTAGATTTTTATTTTCATAAAAAAGCATTCCTAGTAAATCGCTAATAGTTTTTTTCAAGTCGCTTCGCGCCACCACCATATCAATTAGCCCGTGTTTTAGCAGAAATTCTGCTGTTTGAAAACCTTTGGGTAAATCCTCGCCGATAGTTTGCTTAATAACCCTCGCACCTGCGAATCCGATTGTCGCGCCGGGCTCAGCGATGATTATATCGCCTAAAAATGCGAAACTCGCGCTCACCCCGCCCATTGTCGGGTCGGTTAGTATCGAAATATAGGGCAATCCATTTTGGCTTAGTCGCTCTAATGCCGCGCTTGTTTTTGCCATTTGCATTAGCGAAAATGTGCTTTCTTGCATTCTCGCCCCGCCACTTGCCGAGCAAATGATGAGTGCTTGTTTTTTTGCTAATGCGCGATTTATGGCGCGAACGATTTTTTCGCCCTCTACGGACGCCAAACTTCCGCCCATAAAATCAAAGTCAAAGATGACGGCTTGAATGGGGAGTTTGTTGATTTTTGCTTCGATTGCGATAGCGGAGCTTTGCCTACCACCGCTTTTTTTGGAATAATCCTCCACGCGCTGTTTGTAACTTTTTTTATCCACAAAATTTAGCGGGTCAATGGGGGAGAGACTTCTATCAAATTCTTTTATGCTACCTTCATCAAAAAGCAATTTTATGCGCTCATTGGCGGAGATTCTAAAGTGATAATTGCATTTGGGGCAGACGGAATTTTGCGCTAAAACTTCTTTGTAATACATTAGCGAACCGCAGAGATTGCATTTTATCCATTGCGTTTGGACTTCTTGTGGATTGTCTTTGATTTCGCCCTCTTTGGCGACTTTACCTTTTTTGAAAAATGCCATTTTATCCTCCCAAAAATAGAGATTCTTAAAATAAAAATTGTGAAATTCTATCGAATATTTGTTTATCTTTGCTTATAAGCACTAATTTTTCACGCTCGATTTTGTAGAGATTTTTTGCGATGAGAAATCCAGCCTCAAAGTCATAATGTCGCTTTTTGCCATCAAATAGCACGAAATTCACACATTCGCTTAAGCCAAGCGACAATGCGAGTGCGCCTAAAGAGCGGAATTTTATGTTGTTTTCATTTAAAAGTGCGCAAATTTGTGGATTCCTATATGCGCCCTCAAAAATGCCACATTTGGGCGGATTCATAGGCGGATTCGCGCTAAAAGTTTTAAAATCTCCAGCCAAATTGCCATAATAATTTTGCCCCTTAAAACTCACCACCGCGCTTAGATTGCAAAAATTCATAATGATTCCTACCGAGCTACTCTCCGCGCCCTTTTCGCGCAAAGCCACACTCGCGCCATAATATGGAATTGCGGACATAAAATTATCGCTTCCATCAAGCGGGTCGATGATAATGGTGCAGTCTTTTTTATTATCTATGAATCCCACTTCCTCGCTGTCAATATTGCCAAATTCGCTTAAGCACTCCACCAAAATGCCCTCACTTAGCAAATCCGCGCCAATGCTTATATCGCCACCCGCCCCGCGCGAGTGCTTTTCATAAAGATTCGCCTTGCCTGAATTTAGATTGAGCGCGATTTGCAGTCCTGCATTTAATGTTGCTTGAATGAATCGTTCCATAATGTCCGCCTTTTTAGTTATGCTAAAATGTTAAAAGTGAAATTATATTGAATTTGGGGAGATTTATGCAAGGATTCATAAGCGGGATTAGAAAGCTAAAAAATGAGGATATAATCGTAAATATCATCACGCCAAGCCACTTTCTCACGCTTTATAGATTTTATGGGATTCGCCATAGTATCATAAATATCGGGCGTAAAATCGACTTTGAGGTGGATTACAATGGCATTTTTATGCCTCGCCTCCGCGCAATCTCGCAGTTAGGCTTTGAGTGGGAAAATGACTATCATAAAATGCGCTATTTTCAGGGCTTTATGCGACTATTAGATAGGCATTTAAACGGCACGGAGGAAATTTCAAACTTTTATTTTGAGCTACTAAATCGTGCGCTAGTGATTATGGGGAAACAAAGCCCAAATCGCGCACTGCTTGATTTATACGCGCTTTTGCTAGAAAATGAGGGGCGCAAATCAATGGGAGATTCGTGCTTTATTTGCGATGAAATTTTGGGCGATGAGATTCGCGTGGCGAGGGGATTTTTAAGCGCACATAAGCATTGCATAAATGGGGATTTTGAGATACAAAAGGTGCGATTTATGGACTTTTTGGCGCATAATAAGAGTGCGTTTTTGAGTGAGGAGGAAGTAGAGGGGTTAATTACAATCTTAATGCAAGGGTTATGACAAAATGTGCGTTGTCTCTTGGTGTGGATACAATTTGTTCTGGGGTAATCATTTGCGCCGTTTTCACACAAAACTACGCTCAATAGACTCCAAGTCTTATTTCGCTTGTTTCGCGTAAAAACGGCGCAAAGCACTACCGCCATTACTTCGATTGCGATTCGCATTGCGAATCGACTACGAATCAAGCGCAAAATTACAATATTCCGTCATTGCGAGAGTCGGCAACGCCGAATCGTGGCAATCCCCCCCCCCTCTCGTCATACTGAGCGCAGCGAAGTATCCAAACAAAATAAATCCGTGCGTAGCACAACCAATTAAAAGTTTTTGCTACTTTTTGCTTTCGCAAAAAGTAGAATCCTCTTTTTTACTCGTCATTGCGAGAAAATCCGTAGGATTTTCGTGGCAATCTATTTTAGATTCGTGGATTGCTTTGATTTTCTGCGAAAATCTCGCAATGACAGAAATGAGTTTGGATTGCTTTGGGATTCAATGAATCACCTCGCAATGACGAATGGGATGCGATTTAGGCACAAAAGCGATTCAACCACACCTAAAAACTAAAAGTATATCT
>JBNMHH010000073.1:0-8286 GCA_050872665.1 Helicobacteraceae bacterium | reverse complement strand
GAGATTTTGCAACAAAATAAGATTTTAGCGAACATAAAAAGCGCGAGTGTGAAAAAAATTTTGGGCGAGATTGAAAAGCTATCAAATGATGAGCAAAAATACAAGATTTTTCACAAAGAGTTTGGAAAAGTGCTAAAAGAGGGACTTTATAGCGATTTTGAAAACAAAGAGAAAATCTTAAATCTATGCCGATTCGTAACCACAAATGGCGATTTTGTCGCACTAAAGGACTACAAGGCAAATGCCAAAAATAACAGCATTTACTATCTAATCGGCAGTGATTTGGAGCTACTAAAAAGCTCTCCATTGTTAGAAAAATACAAAAAAGACGACATTGAAGTGCTACTTTTAAGCGATGAGATTGATAGCTTTGTAATGCCAAGTGTGGGAGAATTTGAAGGATTGCAATTTAAAAATATCGCTAACGAATCAAACGATGAGATTGATGAAGCGACAAAAAATGAATATGCAAGTTTTTTGGAATCTATCAAAAAGATTTTGGACGCAAAAGTTAGCGAAGTAAAACTATCAAATCGCCTTGATAAATCCCCTGTGTGTGTCATTTCAAAGGAATCAAATCCAATGATGGAAAATCTAATGCGCCAAATGGGACAGGAATACAAAGAGGAAGCACCGAATTTTGAGATTAACCCGCACCACGAAATCATCGCTAAACTAAAGGCACTTGATGACGAGGGCAAACGCGCGGATTTGGTGCATTTGCTATTTGATAGCGCGAAGTTGCTAGAAAAAGGTAGCATTGAGGACGCAAATCACTTTAGCGAACGGCTAAATAAGCTAATAATTTCCGCCCTTTAACTTTATCTTAACAAAATAGCGTTACAATGCGGACTTTACACTTTTACTTTGAAAGGATTAAAAAAAATGAGAACGGCAATATTTAGTTTGGTATTTTTGGGCGTAAGCGCATTAAGCGCGGCAAGTTTCGAGCAGAATCTAACAAATCTCATCGAAAAGCAAACGCAAACAAGCATAAAAATCGTAAGCCAAAGCGACTTAAAGTCCAGCAAAGATTTGAAATTCGTAGTGATTGAAATCGCAAACAACGCACAGCGAATCCCACTCTTTGCGACAAAAAGTGGCGAGACAATCATCGGGCTATCAAATGTATTTTTCACAAACGCAAAGGCAGATGAGGAATTGATAGCCCAAAAAGTCGCCGAGATTGAATCCCACAACGAAAATTCGCAATCAATCGCGGCAGGTGCGCTAATCAAGCAACTAAAAGATTCGCAATACATTGCGCTTAAGTCCAGTGCAAAAAACGCGCCCACGACTTTTATCATCGCTGACCCAAATTGTGGCTACTGCAAAGAGGAATTTCGCAAGATTGATGATAGACTAAAAACGCAAAATGTAAATATCGTAATGGTAGGCATTTTGGGCGAGGATTCGCTAAAAAAGGCAGCGAGTGTGATGAGCAAAGTCAAATCTAGCGACAAAGAAAAGACAAAGCTAAACGCGCTAAAAGAGGTTTTTTTAAACAACTTCAAAGCACCCAAAACTATCGACACCACAGCTATTAAAGAGACTTCGGACTTTTTGTTTAAGAGCGGTGTGATTCGCGGTGTGCCTTATATTTATGAGGTGAAATAAATTTTTATGCGAAAAATTATCACGCAGATTTTGGTTTTTACGCTAGTTTTTAGCGTGATATTTGCGATTACTAGGGGCTTTATGCAATATTCATTTATCCCTAGCGATTTGGCAGAGGAATACAAAAGCGACATTGTCACAATGTTTATTCGCGGTTTGCGAATGGATTTAAAAGTGATTTTGATTGGCTTTGCACTATTGCTACTTTTGGGCTATGTCGCGCTTTTGTGGCGATTTGTGCAATCCAAATCGCACTCGCACATTTTAGAGCATTTGACGCGAATCGCTAGGCGAATCTACCCCATATTTTCATCGACTTACATTGGCATTATGGCGATTTTAAGCGCGTTGTTTAGCTTTATAGGATTTTATTATTATGATATGTTTAAAAGCAAAATCGATATTTTCATCTTTGGGCTAAAAGATGACGACACAAGTGCGATTTTTTCTATCATTTTTAAGGATTATCCCATAGCGTTGATTTTAGCGTGTGTGGTGGCTTTTAGCGCATTTTGTGTGTGGCTAAATAATAAAATATTAGTTTCCCCCCCCCCAGAAAGAGCGTGAATCTAGCAAATCCAAAATCTCTCATCGCAAAACCCGCATTG
This sequence comes from Helicobacteraceae bacterium, assembly GCA_050872665.1. Classification (GTDB taxonomy): domain Bacteria; phylum Campylobacterota; class Campylobacteria; order Campylobacterales; family Helicobacteraceae; genus NHYM01. The sequence goes on along the minus strand of JBNMHH010000073.1, from coordinate 6,061 downwards.
CGCTAATAATTTTTGGCAATATTATTTTTCTTTACGCTTATGTTGTCGCTATACGCGGACATTTTGTTTATAATACTTTGCGTCCATCTGATTATCGTTTTAGCACTTTGAGTGTGATAAATGAAATCGCCACAAATCCTATTTTAGCATTCTCGTGGGCGCACAGCATTTATAAAAGTGAGCAAACTATACCCAAAGCAAATATCGATGAGCTAAACGCCCTGCAAAATGAGCTTTTCCCACTTTGGCAACCGCTAGATTCGCATATCAAAACCGAAAATCCACATATTATGCTAAATATTATGGAGAGTTTTGGGCTAAATCTCCTTGCATTTGAGGATAAATCGCATAATTTTTTAGGTGCGTTAAAAGAGCATTTTGAAAGCGATTTTCTATTCACACGATTCCTATCTAGCACTAATAATACGAGCCGAAGTCTTAGCAATATTTTGTCATTGGCACAAAATGCAAGTATCTATCAAGGCAAATACAGAAACCTAAAGCTACCACTAACACCCATAGAGTTTTATAAAAATTTGGGCTACAAAATCATAGCGATTTATAGTGGCAATAGCGCGTGGTATAATTTGGGCGATTTTTTAGTGGCGCAGGGCGTTGATGAGTTTGTCGATGAAACCACGCTAATGTCGCACTATCCGCAATCCAAGCAAACCAAGCACAAATACGGCATAGCCGATGAGTTTGCTTATAAATATATTTTTGAGATTTTGCAAAATGCCACCACGCCGACACTTATCATCAACATAACCATTTCTCATCACAAGCCATATTATCACGCAAAGGACAAGGATTACTCGCATTTATTTAGCGACATTCCACAAGGATTTAGCGTAAATGCAAATGTGAATCCGCTTGATTATCTAGGAACATACACTTACGCAAATGATGAATTTGGCAAATTTTTGACAAAAATCAAACGCTCAAAGCTAAAAGATACCACAATCATCGCAGCCACAGGCGACCATAGAGCGAGAGAATTGCCTATTGATGAAAGCAGTGAGAGGGCGTTTGCGTATAGTGTGCCGTTTTATGTGTTTGTGCCACAAAAATACCGCGCGAATCTGCACTATGATAAAAATCGATTAGGTTCGCACAAGGACATTTTTCCCACGCTTTACGCGCTTAGCGGAAGTAAAGAGGCGCATTATTTTAGCGTGGGTGGGCGCGATATGTTTGCCAAACCGCGCGACAAAAGATTAGAATTTGGCATAAACGAATCTGTGTTTATTGATGAAAGTGGCATTTATCCGCTAGGCTCAAAGCAAGGCTTTAGCTACAAAAGCGCAGATTCGTTACTAAATGAAAGTGCAGGATTTGACGCAGATAGCAAACACGCTGAATTTATCGATAAATACAATAAGCTAAACGACTTACAACTCCGCGCTAGAGTGAATGGGCAAGATATACGCTAGATTCATATCTGACAAATCTAGCGCGAATCGTGTGAATTTATAATATTTGTCATTGCGAGGCGATTTTAGCGAATCGCCGAAGCAATCCAAACAAAATAAAAATAGATTGCCACGATTTTGCTAATGCAAAATCTCGCAATGACGAAAGGGTGGGCGAATCCATATAGAAGTTTTTGCTTCGTTTGCTTTTTGCAAAACGAAGAATCTATCGCCTCCGCACTAAATGCGCGTTAAAAATTTATGCTATTTTGGCAAAAAAATTTCACTACAATAAGCGCAAAGCCTATTGTATGAAAGTGGCGATTATGTCGGTAGATTCGTGTGTGATTTTGTGCGCTCAAAATCACACTTCACGCTACTTCACTTCCACCTTATCTTTGATTTTATCAAATAATTTATCACCAATGCCTTTGATATTTTTAATGTCTTCAGGCTTTTGAAATGGAGTCTTTTCTCTATATTTGATGATTTCCTCTGCTTTTTTATCGCCGATTCCATCTAGCGTCATTAACTCTTTTTTAGTAGCAGTGTTTAGATTCACTGCTCCAAATGCAAAACTTACTAAAAATGCCAATGCAAGTAACAACTTTTTCATATTATGTCCTTTGTGTTAAATTTTAAAAAGCCAAAATTCTAGTGGTAGGAAACTTAAGATTCGCTTAAAAATTGTAAAAATAAATACAAAATCTAAGCAAACTTTGCTAGAATCCATAAATCTTTTATAAGGATTTGCCAATGAAAAAGATTATATTTTTAGCCTTATGCTTTGTAGGCGCGATTAGTGCGCTATTTAGCGCAGATTTGGCGCAGTTAAATTTCACACATAAAATCACCGCCAAAGATTCGATAAACTATGTTAGCACTTACAAAAATTCGCTTTATATTTCCACAAATAGCGGGGAAGTAGAGATTTATGACTTGCAAACGCGCAAGAAAATTGATTCGATTAAATTGCCAAATATTACGGATTTGTGGGGCGAATCAAACGCACCACGCGTATTTAACACGCACACGATTGACGGCAAAAGCCTCTTAATTGTAAGCCAAGATACGGCGGATAAGTCCAATCTCTTTATCCACAAAAACGGCAAATTGCAAAAGATTGACTTAGGCGAGAAAAGTGGCATTATCAAAAATGCGTTTTTTGTGAATGAAGATGAGATTTTGCTTAGCATTAGTAGCTTTGAGATTATCCGCTACAATGTCGTGCGGGGCGAGGTTGTGTGGAGTTTGAAGCCCACTTTTCTTGAGGCGATAAATGAGGTTTTCACGGATTTGCGAATTGAGGGCGACTTGGCTATTTCTACCACGGAGGGCGGGACGATTTATCTTATCGATTTGGCAAGTGGCGAAGTTAAGCGCATTTTAAAAGGTGCGAATTTTGATTATATCTATATGCTTGGCACTGCTAAAAATATCGCACTTACCGCAGGGCGCGATAAAATTTGTGGCATTTATAATCTCACAAATGGCGATTTTAAGCGAATCAAAGCGGAATTTATCATTTACGCAGTGGCGATTAGTGGCGATTCATCGCGTGGGGCGATGAGCTACAACGAAAATGGCGATATTTTGATTTTTGAGGCGCAGTCGTTGGCAAAACTCGCGCTTTTGGTGGGTGGCAATGCGCCTACAAGCCAAGTGATTTTTATGGATAATAACAATGTTTTGGCGACTTTTGGCAATGATTCCGTGCTGTTTTGGAATCTAAAATAGGCGAATCTAGCGCATAAAGGGGCATAAAATGAATATTTCAAGCATTATCATAAATACAAACGATTTGGAGCGCACAAGTGCGAATCTAGCGCAAATTGAGGGCGTAGAAGTCGCCCTAGCGGAAAATAACACGATAATCGCCGTAATTGAGGCGGAGGATACAAGTGGCGAGATTGCGCTATTAAAGCAAATCGAAAAGACGAAAGGTGTGATTAGCGCAGCTATGCACTACACTTATTTTGAGGACGATTTACGAAGCGAAATTGCAAATATGAATAGCGAATCTGCCCCTGAAATGCTAAATGATGATAGCATTCCTGCCGACAAAATGCGCTATACGGGCAGCGTAGATTATATGATGAAAAAGGCAAAAAAGAAAAAGTAGTATAGCCTAAAAATTAGATTTCAAAAAAAACAATAAAAATGACATTTTAAGATTGCTTGTTATACAATGCGCGTTTTAAAATTTCACTTTTAAAGGCATAATTTTGGGTGATTCGCCGTTAAGTTTGCTTGTGCCGTTAATGGTTATCGCGCTAGTATTTATCACGCGCAGAGTGGCATTGTCGTTGCTGTGCGGTATCGTGGTGGGTGGCGTTTTGCTGTTTTATGATAAGCCTTTGGAGATTTTTATCTACACTTATAAGAAAATTTCTAGCGTTTTTTACACCATTGAATCAAATGCCGATTCCGCCCAAAGCGCGATTATTGCGAATTTAGATAGCATTTATGTCTTTGGATTTCTAATCATTCTTGGCGTTTTAAGTCAGCTCATTTTGTATTCTGGCGCGGTGAATGCCTTTGTGGAGTGGGCGCATAAAAAGGTGGCAAGTCCGCAAGGCTCGGAGTTTATCGCATTTGTGGCGGGGATTGTGATTTTTATCGATGACTACTTCAATGCGCTCACCGTGGGGCAAATCAGCAAGTCGCTAAATGACGCCAATAAATCCTCGCGTGAGAGGCTTTCATATATCATTGATTCGACTTCCGCGCCTATTTGCATTCTAATGCCGCTTTCAAGCTGGGGCGCGTATATTTTGGGTGTGATGGATAAAAATGTCCCCAAAGATTTCGGCGATAGCTTTTTTGTGCTAACGCAAAGTATTTGGAGCAATTATTATGCGTGGTTTGCCTTGCTGTGCGTGTTTTTGACGATTTTGTGGCAAGTGAATTTAGGCGCAATGCAACGCAATGTCAATGTCGGTGTGAGCGAGTTGCAAAGCAAACACGCCCATAGCAAGATTAGCTCCGTGTGGCTTTTAATTGTGCCTATTTTACTTTTGATGATTTCAATCGGCGGAATGATTTTGTATAGTGGCTATAAAGCGAGTGAATCGCGTGAAATAATGGATATTTTAGCAAATACCAATACGGCGTTTTCGCTATTTTGGGGCGGTGCGCTTACACTAATCATCAGCTTTGTGCTATCGCATAGGCATTTAAAACCCGCATATTATTTCCCCATAATCCGCGCTGGATTTTTGGGAATGCTACCTGCGATTGTGATTTTGGTTTTGGCGTGGGGGATTGGACCCGTGATTCGCGATGATATGCAAACAGGCATATATTTGGCAAATGTCAGCAGGGGCTTTTTTGATTCTAATGTGGCGATTTTCACACCCGCGATTTTGTTTTGCATTGCGGCGTTTATCGCCTTTGCCACAGGCACTAGCTGGGGGACATTTGCGATTTTAATCCCTATTGGTATAGAGGTTGTAAGTGCTGGTGGCGTGGATACTACGCTTTGCATAAGCGCGATTTTGGCTGGAGCGGTGTTTGGCGACCACGCTTCGCCTATCAGCGATACTACGATTTTGTCCGCCACAGGGGCTGGTTGCTCGGTGCAAAGCCACTTTATCACGCAGTTGCCTTATGTGTGTAGCGTGGCGGTGGTGGCTTTGTGTAGCTTTGTCATCGCAGCCCTGAGCAATGTGCTAGTGGGCTACCTCATAGGAATCGCGCTTTTGGTAGGACTGCTATATTTTTACAAAAAAGCCCTAAGCAAACCGCTAGAGTTGTAAAATTCCTACTTCAATTTCCCCTTTATTGTTTTTACTATTTCAGCAAATGCGCTTGGATTTTCCACCGCCATATCCGCTAGGATTTTCCTATCTAGCTCGATATTTGCGAGTTTTAGTCCGTAAATGAATTTTGAGTAGCTAATGTCGTTGATTCTACACGCTGCGTTGATTCGCACAATCCATAGTCGGCGGAAGTCGCGTTTTTTACGCTTTCTATCGCGGAACGCATAGCATAAACTGCGCTCTAATTGCTCTTTTGCCTTTCTAAAATGCTTTCTGCGCCCACTATAAAAGCCTCGCGCTAATTTTAAAATCTTTTTATGTCGTCTCCTGCGGACGATTCCAGTCTTTACTCTCATTTTTTCTCCTTTACCTTATTTGAAATTTTTAGGTGGTGGCTTGAAAGCCTCACTTGCCCGACTTTGCGGGGGAACTCATACTTTTACACTTACGCCAAACAAAGCAGTTTTTTTACCTGCAATTCGTTTGTCTTATCCACATATTGCGGGGCGTTTAGTCCAGCTTTGCGCTTGGGCGATTTTTTCGTCAAAATATGACTTTTAAATGCCGAACCGCGCTTGATTAGATTCTTTTTTAGCTTGAATCGCTTCGCCGCACCGCGATTTGTCTTCATCTTAGGCATTGCGCTCTCCTTTACAAAAAATAAAACCGCAATCCCATCATAAAAATGCAAAATCTTATCTTAAATGTGATTTTTTGTATAAACTTAAAAAAAATAAAATCCGCACGAAGTGCGAATCCTTGCTAAAGTTTTTGCTTCGTTTGGCTTTCGTAAAAAGTATAATCCTCCCTAACCCTCTAGACTCCAATCCACCAAGTGGGGTTGTTTTGATTCGATTTTGGGACATTGATTTGCCTATAATTTGGATT
>JBNMHH010000072.1:0-8330 GCA_050872665.1 Helicobacteraceae bacterium | reverse complement strand
GCTTTGTAGCGTCTTTTTTGGGTGCTAGATTCGCAGGGAGCAACTTAAAGATTCGCTCACTACCAAAGTTTAAAATATAGCTCATTAGCAAAAATACAAATCCTACAAATCCCAAAGATAGCGTAGGTAATCCCGGGACAAGCGCGAAAAATACCAAAATCGCCCCCACGATTGCCAAAATCTTGCTATTGCCCAAAAGCTGATTGACGACATTTGTGGCGAAATCTTTTTCACCACTTTTTGTAGCGCGTGTGATGACGATACCTGTGGCGGTAGATACGATGAGTGCTGGGATTTGGCTAACCAAACCATCGCCGATTGTTAGAATCGTAAATGTCCCTGCGCTCTCAGCTATTCCCATACCACGCGCGAAAACGCCGATTAAAAATCCGCCGATGATATTTACAAAGGTTATGATGATTCCAGCTATCGCATCGCCTTTGACAAATTTACTCGCACCATCCATTGAGCCGTAAAAATCTGCCTCTTGGATTAGCATTTCGCGCCGTTTTTGTGCCTCGTCCTTGTCAATTAGCCCTGCGTTTAAATCCGCGTCAATCGCCATTTGTTTGCCCGGCATTGCCTCTAGCGTGAATCGCGCTTGGACTTCCGCCACGCGTGTCGAGCCGTTTGTGATAACCAAATAATTCACAATCACCAAAATGCTAAAAACAATAATGCCGATGACATAGTTTCCGCCCACGACAAAGTTGCCAAATGCGCTAATGATTTCGCTGACATTTTCGCTACCCAAATGCCCATTGCTTAGAATCATTCGCGTAGTGGCGACATTTAGCGCAAGGCGAAAAAGCGTAACCATAAGTAGCAAGGTAGGAAACGCCGAAAAATCCGTAGGCTTGGCGATATAAAGCCCGATTAAAATGATAAGCACAGATAGCGCGATAGAAATCGTTAGGAAAAAATCTAGCAAATAGCTAGGCAGTGGCACGATGATAATGGCTAGAATCGCCATTATAAAGACAACGACAATCAAATCTTTAGAGCGAAAAATATTGCCTAAAAGCGATTTGACAGCAATTTGCGAAGTATTTTGTGGCAAAAATGTCCCTTATTTATTAAAGATTTTGCGCTTTATCCAAGCCCAATATTTATAGATATGAATCCCGCATAGCGCGATAAAAACAAAGCCGATTTTGCCGTGAATCGCGCCTACTAAATTATGCTCAAAGTATGTCAGCATATACGCCAAAATAAAAATCCCGCTACTTAGCGTGAGTGCGCCAAAAATGGCTAAAGATTTTGTGAGTTTTGGGCTTTTTTGTAGCTTTGCAATCCAGCCTAAATCCCCAAAGTGCAAGTATAAATGCCACGCCACAAGCGAAAACATTATGATTCCGATTCCTGCGTGGATAAAAGTTAGCGTCTCAAATGAAATGCCAAGTAGCGAATCTCCCGCCAATGCTTCCATTTGAATGCTTGATATTAGCATAAAAATCGCCACAATCATCAAAGACAAATTGCATAATCGCAACTGCTGATTTTTGGGCGAATTTACTGCGCCGTGTGCTTTTGTAAGAATGCCTTTAAACATTTTGTCCCTTTATTTGTGCAATCTAAAATTACGAATCTAGAGCGCGGATTATAGCCAAAAGATAATTAAAATTTTTCTAATGCTATATTTCGCGCCAAAGTTTTAATTGCATTATTCGCCTTTGTCGCTATCCTCAAAGATTCGATAATTTATTTGTAGCCATTCAAGTTTATTATATTTTTTCATAAAATCTGCCTTTTCTTTGGGCAATTCAAATGTCTCGCCCGATTGCACGATAAATCCGCTTAGAATCTTAGGCAGATTTTTATCATTTTCTAAAATCTTATAGCCCACGCTACCAGCATAAATGCCATCTTTATCCATAAAAAGCCCAGAATTTAGCGCGAATCTATGCGATTTTGGCGCATTTTTATCAAAAAGATTGCGCCCACCAAGCGTTAGAAAATCATAGTCATTTAGGCTTAGCGCGTAAAGCGTGGGAAAAATATCCTTATGTGAGCCCATTTCATTCCCACTAAAGCCAAATCCACGCGCCTTAAAATCACGCAAATACGGCGTGGGGATAAATAAATAAAACGGCACAGCGTAATTTAGCGCGAGATTCGCACTTGCTTTTAAATCTCTATATCTATGGTCGCTACTTGCTGCGATAATCACACTATTTTTAAGTGGCGAATCTTTGATTTTCCCCACAAAGTCGCCAAATGCGTTGCTAGAGTATGTAAAAAGGCTCGTTGCGATTTGGGCTTGGTGTGGGTGATTGAAAAGTGTGCGTTTGGATTCTATCTCATAATGCGGTGGCGTAAAAGATTTTGGCAAGACAAAAGGCTTATGATTCGAGCTAGTTAAAATCGCAATAAAAAGCGGTTGTTTGGCATTTTGCAATAATTCTAACGCAAAATTATACGCAAACTCATCAGCCACGCCATAAGCACTTTGCGATTCGAGGCTTTTGGGATATTTAGCATTTAGCACATTGCTATCATAAATCTCATCTGCCCCAAGCGCGGTAATATATGCACCTAAATTCTGCCAATAGCGATTGCCAGAGGTTAAGAAAATAACTTTATAACCAGCTTTTTTATAAATATCAAATGGCGTTAGTGGCAATTTGTGATTTTTGAATTTGCCTAGCGAAATGGTAGGACTTGGCGATAGGAAAAATAGCGATGAAAATGACGGCGCAGTGCCATTGCCACTAGATAGAAAATTTATAAAAGTAAAGTCATTTTGCGCCTTGCCACTTCGCTTATCAAGCGGCATTTGCCCAGCCACAAAGTGCGTCCTAAAGCTACCAAGCAAATCAAAATCTTTCTCATCATCAAGGCTAAGCATATTTGAGGCAAAACTCTCTAACAGCACCATAACCACGCTAGGATTTTTTGTGATGGCGTTTTGTGGATTGTGCTGAAAAATGGGGAAAAGTTCATTCTCCAAATCCGCTAAATCCTGTGGGTTAATGGGAGCAAATTTATCTAATTTGCGATAGTGTTTAACTGCCAAGCCAAGCGAAATGATAGGATTTATCGCTACTTGATTTGCGATAGGATTCGCGCTTATGTGGTGGGCATTTTCGCGCAATGGGAGATTCACAATGCTGATAATATAGCCCAAAGTTATGGCAAAAATCAGCACAAGATTTGCCAAAATCTCTCCAAAAATGCCAAGATTTAGCGATAGATTTGCATTTAAGATTCGCTTTGAGAGTTTAAAAATAAGAATCGTAAAAATCACACATATTAGCAAAACCCACAATATGGGATAATCCTGCCAAATAATCTTTAGCACCGCAGCGGTGTCATCGTCCTTTAGCCCGAAAATAAAAATATCAATTTTTGTGTGATAAGTCTTAAAATAATAAAAATTTACACACGCACACAAACTCACCACAATCGCCGTTACCGTGGCAAAAACAAGTGCGAATCGATATATGAATCTATTTGCAATCTTAGAAAATGTCCGCTGGGGGGGGGCAATATGCGCTTTAGGCGTAGGTAGCAAGGCAAATGCGCTACTTAAATACCCAAGCAACAAAAATAATGACGCGCCGATAGCAAAGTCGCTTAAATCTAGCTTTAGCCCAGAAAAATATATTTTGATAAAATCGTTTTTAAGACTAGCAAAATCCTCAAAGGCAAATATGCTAATCCCCACGCGCATAGCAAAAAATACAAGCGCATAAATTGCAATTAAAATAATGGCTAGAGCGATGAAGTTTTTATAAGAATTTTTAGAGATATTTTGCATTGCGAATCCATTTTTTATAAAATTTTGAAGCGCGAATTCTAGCAAAAAATTATAAAAACAAACACGATTCGCACAAACATATCACAAATCCATTTAGATTCATCAAAATTCCACAAAACCTGCAATTTCCGCACAAAAAATTTATATTTTCCACAAAATTTATAAAAAATTAAGCAAATTATTTAGTATAATTACGGCTTATTTCAATTAAAGTAGGAGGAAGTATGAATACAGAAAATGTATTAGAGTATGATTATTCCATTGCAAAGCTGTTCCTTTGGACGACTTTGGCTTTTGGTGTGGTTGGTATGCTTGTGGGCGTCATCATCGCATTTCAAATGGCATATCCATCGCTTAATCATATAGCTGGAGAGTATGGTTTATTTGGGCGATTGCGTCCGCTCCACACAAACGCCGTAATCTACGGATTTACGCTAAGTGGAATCTGGGCTGCGTGGTATTATTTGGGGCAGAGAGTGCTTAAAATCACTTATAATCAGCACCCATTTTTGAAACTCATCGGTATTTTGCATTTTTGGATTTACCTTGTGTTAATCGCGTGTGCGGTAGTTACGCTACTTGCTGGGATTACGCAATCCAAAGAATACGCAGAGTTGCCTTGGATTTTGGACTTGGTTGTTGTCGTGGTATGGGTGCTTTGGGGCATTAGCCTTTTTGGTAGTATGGCAGTTAGGCGAGAGCAAACGCTTTATATTAGCCTTTGGTATTTTATCGCTAGTTTTGTGGCGGTGAGTGCGCTATATATTTTCAATAACCTAGCGATTCCCACTTGGCTCGTGGCTGGTGTAGGAAGCATTTGGCATTCTGTATCGCTTTATGCTGGGACAAATGACGCTATGGTGCAATGGTGGTGGGGACATAATGCGGTTGCATTCGTATTTACCTCCGCAATCATCGGCGTTATGTATTATTTCTTACCAAAGGAATCTGGACAGCCTATTTTCTCATATAAGCTCACGCTATTTAGCTTTTGGAGCTTAATGTTTGTGTATATTTGGGCTGGAGGACACCATTTGATTTATTCTACTACGCCTGATTGGGTGCAAACACTTGGCTCTGTATTTAGCGTAATTTTGATTTTGCCCTCTTGGGGGACAGCAATCAATATGCTTCTTACAATGCGCGGACAATGGCAACAGCTACGCGAATCTCCGCTAATAAAATTCCTAGTCCTTGCATCGACATTCTATATGCTTTCGACTTTAGAGGGACCGATTCAATCGATTCGCTCCGTAAATGCACTCGCGCACTTTACAGATTGGATTGTAGGGCATGTTCACGATGGCGTTTTGGGTTGGGTTGGATTCACGCTGATTGCGGCTTGTTATCATATCACACCACGAATCTTTAAAAGAGAGATTTACTCTAAAAAGATTATGGATATGCAATTTTGGATTATGACACTTGGCATAATTCTATACTTCTCAAGTATGTGGATTGCAGGTATTTCTCAAGGTATGATGTGGCGTGCGACTGATGAATTTGGTAGTCCGCTTTATAGCTTTATTGACACTGTTACGAGTTTGCATTTATACTATGTGATTCGCTCGGTGGCTGGTGTGTTGTATTTGCTTGGATTCTTTATGTTTGTCTATAATATCATTATGACAATCACAGCTTCAAAAGAGATTGAAAAAGAACCCGCATTCGCAACGCCTATGCAAGAAAATTAAAAAAGGAGGATAAGAGCAATGTTTAATTGGTTAGAGAGAAATCCATTCTTTTTCACGGTGGCGTTTTTGCTGGTATTTTCAATCGCTGGGTTAGTTGAGATTTTGCCAAACTTTGCGAAAACTTCGCGTCCTATTGAGGGACTAAAACCTTATAGTGTGCTAGAAGTTGCAGGACGGCAAGTCTATATGAAAGAGGGTTGCTACAACTGCCACTCACAGCTGATTCGCCCATTTAAGGCAGAAACTGATAGATATGGCGCGTATTCTTTAAGTGGCGAGTATGCTTATGATAGACCATTTTTGTGGGGTTCTAAGCGAATCGGACCTGACTTGCATAGAGTAGGCGATAGCCGAAACGCTGCAGATTGGCATTCAAATCATATGTGGGACCCTGCGAGTGTCGTGCCGGGAAGCATTATGCCAAACTATCAGCATAATTTCTTTAAACAAGCAGACTTTGAGACTGCCTACGCGGACGCTTATACACAAAAAGTCGTCTTTGGTGTGCCTTATGATACGCCAAATAATCCTAAGCTAGGCTCACTAGATGAGGCGAAAGCTGAATTTATGCGCGAGGCTGAGGCTATCGTGGTTGAGATGAAAAATAAAGACATTGAGGACGCGTATAGAAGTGGCGAAGTTAGAGAGATTGTCGCGCTTATCGCATATATGAAAAGCCTAAGCCAAGCAAGGCGAACGCCAATGGCGCAAGGCGTTGCAGTCGCACCAGAAACACCTGCGGAAGCATCCACTGAAGTCGCACCTGAATCTAGTGGCGATTCAGTCGCACCAAGCGCAAATTAGAGGTGTGCTATGGTAGAAATGATTGTTGAGTATAGGGGATACTTGTATTTCATAGCTACCATTGCGCTAGTTGTGTTTTTATACTCATATATTTACTATATGTATAAGGCGCAACGCACGGGCGCAAAGGACTATGAAAAATATGCGCGTTTGGCACTTGATGATGGCATTTTAGATACGCCAATAGAATCTAGGGAAAAGGGAGGAATTAAGTAATGCAGAGTTTATTAAGTGATAATATGGTGGTTTTGACGCTTATTGGGGCGTTTGTCATATTGGTTTTGGTAGCGTTTGTAACGGCTACTTACTTTAGCAAAATCAAAAATAGCAGTAACGATGGCGTCTTAACCGATGAAGATTGGGACGGAATCAAAGAGTTTAAAAACGACTTGCCTATCGGCTGGGCGGCGTCATTTTTGTGTGTGATTATTTGGGGATTGTGGTATATTTTCGTGGGCTATCCGCTAAATGCTTATTCGCAAATTGGCGAGTATAACCGCGAAGTCGCCAAATACAATCAACAATATCAAGCAAAATGGGCGGCTTTAAACGAGAGTGAGCTAACCACAATGGGCGATAATATTTTCCAAGTGCAATGCTCACAATGCCACGGATTCGACAAAGGCGGGATTGAGGGCAAAGCTGCTGATTTAAATCAATGGGGCAGAAAAGCGCAGATTGTGAAAGTCATCAAAGAAGGTAGCACAGGTATGAATTACACAGGCGTAATGATGGTGCCAATCGAAATGACAGACGCAGAGGCAAATAATATCGCGGATTTTGTAATGGGCGAAATGTCTAGCGCAAAAGTCCCAGCAAATGCCGAATCTATCGAGCAAGGTAGGACGCTTTATGCTACGCATTGTGTTGCTTGCCACGGCGAGGACGGCAAAGGTGTGGTAGGTGGAATCGAGGGCTTTGCGCCAGATTTGACGACTTATGGGACATTTACATTCTTACAAGAAGTCCTAAAGCGAGGCAAAAGCGGAGCGATTGGCAAAATGCCTACATTTGATTATGCAAATTTCAGCGCGTATCAAGAAAAAGCGTTGAATAACTTTATCTTATCAGACAATTAGGAGGAAAGATAATGGAAGAATTTGAGTTTGAAGAAGAACAAGGCGGGTATTTTAGTCTAAATGGGCTTACGGGATTTTTCATCGCGGTTGTGCTACTTTTGGCAATCGTGGCATTTTTGGGATTCACCGCTGTTGGCGTCCAAAAGGCAGAAGCGACTAATTATTACACGATTGATGCGCAAAAAGCAGTGATGATTAACCCATCAAATGCTGAGCATTATCAGCAAAAATAAGGAGCGATTATGGAATATAATGTTGTAGAAAAGGCACTTTGTGGGTTTTTGGTGATTTTGGCGATTGCCTCTATTGCGATTGCTTTTATCCCAAATATGTTCTTATTTTTGGTTTAAATTGAATATTCGCAAAATACAGATTCCGCTTATTTTAGGCGGAATCTTGCTTGTTTGTAGCCATATTTTTGCTACGAATTTAAATGCGAATCAACCAAATCCAAGCGCGAATCCAAATGCGATTGAATACAAAACGCCAAGCGATTCGCAAATCTCATTTGTTTTTAATCCTGATTCATTGCTAAATAATAAAAGCGTAGATTTTTTTAACGCCACCTCACTTGAATTAGCCCAAAAAACAGGCATAAATCTCTATGTCTATATGGCAAATAACGCGCCCTTAAGCGAATATAACGATTTCAAAAATTATCTCAACTCCAAAGTAAAAAAGCCATTTGCAATAATTGTTTTGCTAAAAAATGAGCAAAAAATAGATATAATCACTGACGAATCCAAAGAAGCCCTAAGCAAAGAGGATAAAAAGAAAATCTATTGGGAATATATGGTGCCACTTTTGCCACAAAAAGACAGCGAATTAGGCGCACTCTCTGCGGTTATCTTTAATGGCTATGTGGAGGCGGTGGATTTAATCGCCGATAAATTTGGCGCACAAATCAATCACAATATTTCCAAAGATGAAAAAGGCGCGAAACTCGTGGCGCAAGGCATTTTATATATTATGCTTTTTTCGCTGATTGGGCTT
>JBNMHH010000071.1:0-8369 GCA_050872665.1 Helicobacteraceae bacterium | reverse complement strand
GCGCCTAAGCATAATGTAAAATGAATACGCGGGAATCGCCGTTAATATCCCAAATGCCGTAGCAATAAGTGCCTTTGAAATAATTGGCGCGATAATATCAAAGCTAACTTTGCCCTCGCCACCCAAATGATAAAACGCCTCCAAAATCTCCACCACCGTGCCAAAAAGCCCGATAAATGGTGCAGTTGAAGAGATAATGCTAAGCATAGAAAGCCCGATAGTGGCTTGTGCAAGGGCTTTTAGCTTATAGACATTTAAAATATTTTCGTTTAAATCATTGGAATCCAAAATGCTAAAAAAAGTCGCCTTAGGCAGTGGCGTGTGTCCAGTGATGATTAACTCTAGCGAATCGCGCTCGGTGTTTAGTGTGTCATTTAGCTTGATTGTGCGCCAAATGAAAATCCAAATATTGATGATAAAATAAATCGACAGCCACACCAAAACAACCCAAGTAACGGGTCCAATGTCGTTTAAAAATTGACTCAAAACTTACGCCTTTATAAAAGTTGCTTTGCGTTTGATTCAATCTTTGTAATGGCGATAGAAACGAGTGCTTCCTCTTTGGCGGCGGATTTTAGCAAGGCTTTGGCATTATCAATCGCATTGCTAATGGCACTTTCACTCTCGCCCTCAATGGCTACCGCGCCATTTGCTAACACATCGACTTTGCTGCCTGTAACCTCTGCGTAGCCCCAATTTATCGCTACTAGCTCTCTTTTGTCATCTGCTTTTAAAATCTCAATCACGCCTACTTTTAGCAAGGATAAAAAATCACAATGCCCCGGCAAAACGCCAAATTCGCCCTCGCTCCCGGGCAAAAACACGGACTTCACATTATCGCTAAATATCTTGCCATAGGGCGTAACGATAGTTAATTTAATATGCTCCATTACTTTTACCTTTTAGCTTTTTAGTTTTTGTGCTTTTTCCACTACCTCATCTATGTTGCCTACCATATAGAACGCTGCTTCAGGCACATCATCGTATTTGCCCTCTAAGATTCCCTCAAAGCCGTTGATTGTATCCTCTAAGCTCACATATTTACCCGCACTTCCTGTGAAAACCTCTGCGACAAAGAATGGTTGTGATAAGAATCGCTCCATTTTCCTAGCACGGCTAACGGTGCGTTTATCCTCCTCGGATAATTCGTCCATACCAAGCAATGCGATAATATCTTGCAAATCTTTATACTTTTGCAATACTTGCTGGACGCCAATGGCAACTCTGTGGTGCTTTTCGCCCACGATATGCGGGTCTAGAATACGCGAAGTTGAGCCTAGTGGGTCTACTGCGGGATAAATCCCTTTTTCGGCGATTTTCCTATCCAAAACGGTTGTTGCATCAAGGTGCGCGAAAACACTCGCAGGTGCAGGGTCTGTCAAATCGTCCGCTGGGACATAAACCGCTTGGACGGAAGTGATTGAGCCTTTTTTGGTAGAAGTGATTCGCTCTTGCAATTTACCCATTTCGGTGGCAAGTGTAGGCTGATAGCCCACCGCTGATGGGATTCGCCCTAAAAGCGCGGACATTTCCGCCCCAGATTGCGCGAATCTAAAGATATTATCAATAAACATTAGCACATCAAGCCCTTTTTCATCGCGGAAATATTCCGCCATTGTAAGCCCAGTGAATGCGATACGATTCCTTGCTCCCGGTGGCTCATTCATCTGCCCATAGCAAAGCGCAACCTTATCCAAAACGCTACTTTCTTTCATCTCGTTATACAAGTCGTTGCCCTCTCTTGTGCGTTCGCCAACACCTGCGAAAATCGAATATCCGCTGTGTTTATAGGCGACATTGTGGATTAACTCCATAATGATAACCGTTTTGCCCACACCAGCACCGCCAAATAGCCCGACTTTACCGCCTTTGGAATATGGCGCAAGTAAATCTACGACTTTGATTCCAGTCTCAAACATTTCTGTTTTCGTGCTTTGCTCCTCAAAGCTAGGCGCAGGGCGGTGAATGGGCAATGTCATTTTGCGCTCTAGCGGTTTGCCATTATCAATGGTATCGCCCACGACATTTAGGATTCGCCCTAAAACTTCCTCGCCCACAGGCACTTCTATCATCGTGCCACGCGCCTTTACTTCTTGTCCGCGACTTAAGCCTTCAGTCATATCCATAGCGATTGTGCGGACGCGATTATCGCCCAAATGTGCGGCGACTTCCAACACAAGCCGTTTTTCCTCGCCCTCCATTTTATAAACTACATCTATCGCCTCATAAATCTTTGGCAAATACGCCTCATCGCCCTCTTTTACAAAGTCAATATCCACAACAGGACCCATAATCTGTGATATTGTCCCTATTACGCTTTTTGATTCCATATTTTCTCCTTTTTTTAATTATTTCATTGCCTCAACACCAGCGTTTATTTCTACTAATTCCGTAGTAATCGCTGCTTGACGCGCCTTGTTATGTTTAATCGTTAAATCTCTAACCAACTCAGATGCGTTTTTAGTCGCTGTATCCATCGCCTGCATTCGCGCACTTAGCTCGGCTGCAAGCGAATCAATAAGCGCGTAAAACATATTATAGTTGATATATTGTCGCACTAGCTCATCTAAAATCTGCTTTTCGTTGTCCGTAGGCTCGATAAGCATTTCGCCATTGTCCCTTGACTTTGTGGTAATTTCATCTAAATCCACTTTAAATGGCAAAATCTCTGCGTGTTGAATCTCTTGGGATAGCATATTTTTAAAGCCATTATGCACTATAATGACTTTATCAGTAATGCCCTCCACATAGTCATTCACAGCTTTCATTATAAACTCACTAGCGGCTGAATCGCTAGGATTCGATGAAAGCGTGTCAGATTCATCGCATAGCTCGATTTCATTAAAGTTAAAATACCGAATGCCCGTTTTGCCTACGCCACGAAGTCGCACCTTAATATCTTGCTTTTTGTATTCATTCATCAGCGCGACAACGGCTTTTATGGTGTTTGAATTAAACGCGCCACACAAGCCCTTGTCAGAAGTGATAAACACAATATCCACCATTTTTATTGCTCTATCCTTATCAACAAACAAAATGTCGTTTTTTTCAAAGAGATTCCCATTTGAAAGCGTTTTTTGGATAATCTCGTTGAAAACTTCATTGAGTTTCTCAGCATAGATTCTACTGCGCTTGGCGGCTTCCACAGCTTTTCTAAGCTTGGAATTCGCCACAAGCTTCATTGCACGAGTAGTTTTTTGGATATTTTTAATACTTGCAATTTCTTTTCTAATCTCTTTTAAACTATTTCCCATTGTTTTGCCTTACACTGCGAATGAATTGTTAAACTCTTCTAATGCTTGTTTTAAAAGTGCCTCTAAATCCGAATCAATCGCCTTTTTGCTAATCAAAGTCTCAAAAATTTTGGGATATTTTGCCTCGATAAATGGATACAAATCTGCCTCAAATTTGGTGATTTTATTAGCTGGGACATTATCCAAATAGCCTTTTGCACCTGCGAAAATAATCACAATTTGCTTTTCTACCGACAAAGGCGAATATGGCGGTTGTTTTAGCACTTCAACCATTCTTTGCCCTCTATCTAGCTGCTTTCTACTGCCCTCATCTAAGTCGGAGGCAAATTGTGCAAATGCTTGTAGCTCCCTATATTGCGCCAAGTCTAGCCTCAAAGTCCCAGCGACTTGCTTCATCGCTTTGACTTGCGCTGCGCCACCCACACGAGAAACGGACAATCCCACATTGATTGCGGGGCGAATCCCAGAGTAAAATAAATCTGTCTCTAAGAAAATCTGCCCGTCAGTGATTGAAATAACATTCGTAGGAATATAAGCTGCGACATCTCCTGCTTGTGTCTCAATGATAGGAAGCGCAGTTAGCGAACCAGCTCCCAAATCATCGCTTAATTTCGCTGCTCTCTCTAGTAGGCGGGAGTGGAGATAGAAAACATCGCCGGGGAATGCCTCGCGTCCGGGCGGACGGCGCAAGATTAGCGACATTTCGCGGTAGCTCACGGCGTGTTTGCTTAAGTCATCATAGATTATTAGCGCGTGCCTAGCATTATCTCTAAAATATTCGCCCATTGTAACCCCAGCATAAGGTGCTAAAAATTGCATAGTAGCCGAATCGGACGCTGGAGCATTTACGATAATGCTATATTCCATTGCGCCGTGTTCCTCAAGTCGGCGGACAACTTGGGCTACGGTGGATTCCTTTTGCCCGATTGCCACATAGATACAAATCACATCTTGCCCTTTTTGGTTGATAATCGTATCAATAGCAACGGTTGTCTTTCCTGTCTGCCTATCGCCGATGATTAGCTCTCTTTGTCCGCGACCAATTGGCACAAGCGCGTCAATGGCTTTGATTCCCGTTTGCAATGGCTCGTGAACAGATTTTCTAGCCATAATGCCGGGAGCTTTTACTTCGATGAATCTATGCTCTTTTGCCTCAATCACACCTTTGCCATCGATAGGCTCTCCTAGCGCATTTACCACGCGCCCGACAACCGCATCGCCCACAGGCACACTCATAAGAGTGCCAAGCCTTTTTACAGAAACGCCCTCTTTGATTTCTCGTCCAGCACCTAGCACAACCACACCCACGCTGTTATCCTCGAGATTTAAAGCCAAACCTTTATCGCCTGTCTCAAACTCTACCATTTCGTAATACATTACATTTTTTAGCCCATATACACGAGCCACGCCGTCAGCATAGTTGATAACCGTGCCTACCTCATCTATGTCGATTTTCAGCTCAAAATCTTCGATTTTTTGCTTAATAATCGAGCTTATCTCATCTACTTGAATCTTACTTGACATTTTTACTCTCCTTTTGTTTTAATTAAATGCTTTTAAGATATGATTTTTTATGCCATTTGTAAAGCTCTGCTTTAAAAACGCGCCTTCCAAGCCCATACCATCGACAAAAAGCTTTATCCCTTCGATATTGCTTTTTTTCTGCGAAACAAATAGCGAAACCTTTAGTTTGCGCTCTAATTGCTTCTTAATATGCTCCAAATCGCTCGAATCTAGCGTAAAATTCGACTGCACGATTAACTCATATTCGTTATTTTTCGCGCGAATGTAGCGATTTAGCTCCTCATAAATGTTTGGAATCTCGCTTAGGCGGTTTTTTTCATTTAGTAGCCTAAAGAAATTTATTAGCTTTTTATCTTTGATATTAAAAGCCTCCAAAACTAACTCCAAACGCTTAGATTTCTGCACAAATGGCGAATCCATTACGCTACAAAACTGCGAATCTGCAAAATTATTTGCCATTTTTTCTAACAACTTTAGCGCAGATTCAATCTCGCTGTCCTTTAGTGCGCTTACTAACGCCTTTGTATATTTTTTAGCTGGAATGGAATTCATCACGCTACCCTCTTAGTTAGAATCTCAACAAATGCTTTTTTATCAAGCGCGATATTTTTGTCGCTCAAAAGTTCGTCCAAAACTTCCGCAATCACAGCTTTTTTGATTCGCTTTTGCTCGAAATTTAGTCGCTCTGCGTGGGATTTGCGTAGCATTTCGCTGTCATTTTTGCACTGCAAGGCTATGCCTTCGCTTAAAATACTCGCCTCTTTTTTCGCACCCTCCACAATGTCTTTTGCCAACATTTTAGATTTTTCTAGCTCTTTTAATGCCACTTCTTTTTTTGCCCTAGATTGCGCGAGTTTATCTTGCACGGCGTTTAATTGCGTAGCGATATTATCCGCCCTAGATTTTAGTGCGCCTTTAATCCATTTTGCAACCAACCACCACAAAAGCGCAACAAAAATCACAAAATTCACACTTCGCATTACAAAGTCGCTATTTTCTATGCTAACCTCTGAGGCACTCGCAAAGATAGGCAAAATCAACGCTATTAAAAAATAAATTTTTTGATTCATCACGCCCTCCTTAAATTTGCTTGATTTTAGCATTTAGGCTTTTTTGAAACTCTGGCATTTGAGCCAAAAGCGCGGATTTAATGCTTTGCTTTTCTTTTTGCGCCGATTCCAAAAAAACCGCTAAATCCTTTTCGTTTTCCGCTTTTATGCCCTCAATCTGCCTTTCATACTCTGCTTTTGCCTCTAAAGTCGCCTTTTCTTTGATAGCAGTCGCCTCTTTACGCGCCGAATCTAAAATGCTTTGCATTTCCGCATTTATCGCTTCTATCTCGCTATCATTGCCACTTGCATTATCCAAGTCATTTTTTATCATATTATCACGCGCGTCCATAAAGTTAAAAATTGGCTGATATAGCCACTTATTTAGCAAATATATAGAGGCGATAAAAATCACAAATACAAGTAGCATTAACTGCGGATTCAAACTTATGCCCATATTTCCTCCCTAAAAATTAAAATTTATCAAAGTATATCTTATTTTCATAAGAAATTCCTAGATTTTTTCCAATTTTTTTAATAAAGTGGTAATTTTTTCCTTATTTTGAAACTTTAGCACTAAGGAATCGCCACTCACTTTGGAATCCACTTTTAGATTTTTGAAAATTGTGGCTAATTTTTTAAGCGCGGATTCAATCTCGGGCGAAACTTTGGATTCGCCTGTGCTATGACGCGAATCTTTGTGCGAATCCTTTGTGCTTTTTGGTTTTGTGGATTCGCCACCTTTTAGCTGTTGCACTAATTTTTCGCTTTGGCTTACGGATAATTTCTGCCCGATGATTGAATCAAGCGCGATTTTTAAATCCTTTGCGTCCAAATTTACTAAGATTTTGGCGTGTCCTTGCGTGATTTTGCCCTCAATCAACAAATCCTGCGCATTTTTTGGTAGCTTTAGCAAAGATAGCGTATTTGTGATTTGCGGACGCGATTTTTGCAACTTTTGGGCTAACTCATCTTGCGTAATATTATAGTCCTTAATCAGCGCACTATACGACAAAGCCAAATCTATGGGATTTAAATCCTCACGCTGGATATTTTCGATGAGTGCCATTTCGCGGAGTTTTTCTGGCTTAATATCCGCCACAATAGCGCGAATCGAGGGCAATTTCGCCACTTTGGACGCACGAAGTCGCCTCTCCCCTGCGATTAGGAAAAATTCATTATTTTCCTCATAGACTAAAATGGGTTGCAAAACGCCGTATTCTTTGATAGATTCGGCAAGTTCAGCAATGCTAGATTCGTTAAAATTTTTGCGCGGTTGAAAGGGATTTGGCTTTATTAAATCAATGTCGATTTCCACCACGAGCTGCGAATCATCGCCCAAATTCTGCTCGTAAGCCTTTTCCATTTCGCCAATCAGCGCACCAAGTCCGCGCCCTAAAGCTTGTTTTTTAGCCATTATGCTCCCTGCAAAATGGCTTCGGCAAGGTTTTGATAAGCTACCGCGCCATTTGAGCGAATGTCATATTGCAAAATAGGTTTGCCAAAGCTAGGCGATTCGGCTAATTTCACACTGCGCGGAATGATGAGATTTTGCGCGTCCATATCCTTAAACATATATTTATCAAAATGTTGCGACAAATCATAAACCACCTGCTTTGCGAGATTATTCTGCGATGCAAACATTGTCGGCAAAAAGCCTTTAATGCTAAGATTCGGGTTAATTTGCTCTTTTAGCAATTTTATCGTGTTTAAAAGCTGTGCCAAGCCCTCTAGCGCGAAAAACTCGCATTGTATAGGGATTAGCACCGAATCGGACGCACTTAGCGCATTCATTGTAAGCGGACCAAGTGCTGGTGGCGAATCAATAATGATAAAGTCATATTCATCAAGCACTTCCTCGATTTTTTTCTTTAGGACTAACTCGCGCCCTTGCGTCTTTTTGGCATAAAATTCCTTTTCAAAGCCCACTAGCCCGATATTTGATGGAGCTAGGAAAAGATTTCTAGTGTCGGTTTTGGTGATAATTTGAGAGAGTTTTTTCGCGCCTGTAAGCACATGATAAAGGTATGAATCCAAATCGTTGCGGTGGATTCCCAAGCTAGTAGTGGCGTTTGACTGCGGGTCTGCATCAATAAGAAGCACCTTTTTGCCCTTGTATGCGAGTGATGCGGCGAGATTCACCGCTGTTGTAGTTTTGCCAACGCCACCTTTTTGATTTGCGATAGTAATAGTTTCACATTTCATAGTTTGCCTTTGTGTAAAAATTCAAAAAATATTTTGAAATTCTAGCTATTTTTGTATAAATTAAATCTTATATGGACTTAAAAATTTTAAAGATTTTTAAAAAAATATAGCACAATAAAAAAGACTAAAAATAGCGTGATTTGCGATAATTTAACAGATTTTAAATGATTTAGTGATTAAAAATAACGAGGTATCTTTGGTGTCCCCAATTGGATTCGAACCAATGACCTTTCGATTAGGAATCGAATGCTCTATCCTGCTGAGCTATGAGGACAAGCAGATTTTAAATTTTTGAAAGTCAAGTGAGGGCAGGACTAGCCACACGGACTAGCCCTTT
>JBNMHH010000070.1:0-8534 GCA_050872665.1 Helicobacteraceae bacterium | reverse complement strand
TTCTAGCTCTTCGCTGAAATATCGCTTTATGTCATCTTTCATTTTGCTTAAGAATAAATCCACGCCCAGCGCGGTGGAGTAATTCACCCAATCATATTTTATGTCGCTTGAAAGCAAACTGCCATATTCCACAAGGCGCGAATCCACCTTGCCAATGGAGTTTGCGATGACTAGATTGCGCGTATTTATGCCTCGCAAAAGCGATAAAATCGCTGGATTGTAATTTACCTGCGTGGAGAAAATCTTACTTGGTGCTTGTTTTAAAAGCCCTATTTGGCTTAAAAGTAGCCCAGAGATGATGATTCGCGTGTTTAGAAAAAGATTGCCATTTGCGATATTTGCTCGTTTTCTAGCCAAATTCGCGCTAAAATTCGCCGCGTCCTTGTTTGTAACGACTTCTTGGTAAAAATTAAATTTGCCACTTTGGGCGACTTGCGTCTCTAGCGATTTGCCTATCATCGCGCCAAGTGCCGAATCGTCATTGTAGGCAATAAGATTATTACGATTTGCTTCTTTTAAAAGTAGCTGTATTTGGGCGTCATAGTCGATTCCCCCAAAGATGATATTATCTCCGCCCTCCCAAATTTGTGGCTTTTTAAGCGTGGGAATGTAAATGGGGAGATTTAGATTTTGCAACATTGGCAGATTTTGCTCTTTGGATAAAACGGCGATGATAAAATTAAACTTCTCTTTTTGTAGCGAATCTATCGCACGGCTAAGCGATTCGGGCTTTTCATCAACGCTATCAAAGACTTTGAATCTAAAGTCAATATCTCTAAATGCCAAATACGATAATATCGTATCAATCGTGGTTAGCGAGTATTTGCCAATGGTTTTGCGCGGGATAAGAAGTGCAACTTCTAGCTTATTTTCCAGCAAATCAAAGCGCACACGATAATAAAGCCCCATTTGTTTGCTGTAAGCCACCATAAGATTTTGCAAATCCTCATCATCGATTTTTCTATCAAATCGCGCCATAAACGAAAATATTTTTTTATTTTTCGCCAAATCCTTAAGGCAGGATTTCGAGCAAGATTCGGTATTTAGGTTGATAAACTCGATTTTTGCCACAGGAATATTTGAAAAGACATTGCTTTGCGCGTTTGCAATCTGCAATGACGCACACAAAAATGCCCCCGCAATCGCCATTATTTTGATGAATCTACACATTATTTTCCCCTAATTTTTAATTTTTGCCAAATAATCTTTTGCGACATTAAAGTCGCTAAGAGCGAGTTTTTTAAGGCTTTGATTTTTCAGCAAATCGCCAATGTGGAATGTTACTATAAAATTCCTTTGATTTGTGCTTAGGATTCGTCCGCGCAAATTCTCTAGCGATTCGTCATTTTGTAGCGTTAAATGCGCCACTTCCTCGCCAAAAATCACAAAAAGTCGCGCTCGGACGCGCCCTATTTGCGCCTTTAGGTAATCAAAGCAGATTTTTGCGTGATTCGCGTTGCTTGGGATATGTGTGTCGCATTTTATTAAGGACAACAGCGAATAAGATTCAATCCCAAAAACTTTTTTTGCAATATTATCAATCATCTCAAAACTCGCGCTATATGGCGCAATAGACTTTAGCGTGATAAAGCACACCTGCGAATCTGTGCGAATCTGCCCTATATTTTTGCCATTCGCGCTTTTGGATAGCTCACAAAGGACGCAGGATTCGATGATTTGCTCCAAAGTCATTTTGCTTTTTTGACTAACTATGGGCTTATTTTGCAATGTTACATTTTGGCAATATCGCTCACCGCACAAAGCGCGTAAATAAAGCTGCTTTAATAACAACGCCTTTTCTAAAATCTCACTCATTTTTTAAAATTTTCCGTCCTTTAGTGCGAATCTAAAAGATATATTGCTGATTGCCAAAACACCCAAAGTAGGCGTCTGTGAGCGGATTCGTATCCAAGTCCTCAAAGTCGCTTTTATTATCCAAATCAAGCACCATCGCGCTTGACTTTGTCGCCAAAGTCTTTTTCTTACCACCGCGAATCACAATGTAGCAGTTTTTGGGGGCTTTAAGATTCCCACCCTCGCTTAGTAGCACGAATTTATCGCCATTTTTCCGCGCCTTTACACGCGTGAAATAGCCGCCTGTGCGACTTCTAACGCGCAATAAATCGTCCTTTTTAGCCAAAGAATTTGAGCGCGAATAGTAGTAAAAGTCCAAATTATCATCGATTACGACATTTGATTTTGCCGTGCCTACGGCTTCATTGCTCTTAATCTTGGCATTTAGCCTATCTAAATCGATTATCACATCGCCATCACGCACTTTGAAATCCTCATCATCAAGCATATAAATCGTATCTTGCTTGTAAGAAAACTCGTGGGAAAACAGCGGATTCGCCCCAAATAGCGCGAAAATCAGCATTGAAATTAAGAAGCGCATTTTATGTCCTTTGCGTGAAAAATTTTGCTATGATTCTAAATAAATTAAGGTTTTATTTTACTTAAATATCGATAAAAAAGGTGCAAATTGTGGCAAAAAAAATCATCATTTTAGGCAAACCCAATGTCGGCAAATCATCGCTTTTCAACCGCCTACTAAAGGACAAAATCGCCATTACAAGCGATTTAGAGGGAACTACGAGAGATATAAATATCCGCCCTTTGAATCTTGGCGAGGCGGAAAATCCGCTGTATGTGGAGCTATGCGACACGGCTGGGCTAATGAAAAAGGCAAATGGGATTTTTAAAAATGTCAAAAAAATGATATTTGATTTTATCAATGAAGGCGATTTGATTTTATATGTGATAAGCGCGGAGAGCGGGATTTTGGACGATGATTTGCGCTTTTTTCGCTCACTAAAAAATGCCACTTTGGTTGTCAATAAAATAGATATTGAGAAAAATGAGCGGTGGGAGTATAGCGCATTTGGCGCGAAAGATATTTTTTATGTGTCGAGTTTGCATAATAGGGGGATTAAGCAATTAAAAGACTTTTTAGATTCGTCATTGCGAGGCGAATCTATGGATTCGCCGAAGCAATCCACAAAAAATCAAAATGCAAATTCTAGTATTGTGAGCGAGAAATCGGGGTTGTGTAGCCACGAGCGAGGAAATAAGACTAAAACGTCTATTGACGAAGCGAGTGGCAAACTCCACGATTTATCGCCACAAGACGAATTTGCCACGATAAATATAGGCATCATCGGACGCGTAAATGTCGGCAAATCCTCCATTCTAAACGCCCTACTTAACAAAGAGCGTTCGCTTGTCAGCGAAGTCGAAGGCACGACAATCGACCCCGTGAGCGATGAAATCATCTATAAAGACAAAATTTTGCGATTCGTAGATACCGCTGGGATTCGCCGTGCATCTAAGATTGAGGGCAGTGAAAAATTCGCGCTTACTCGCACAAAGCGTATTTTAGAGCAAAGCAATATCGTGCTTTTGGTGTTAGATTCGTCAAGCGATTTTGTCGAGCTAGATGAGAAAATCAGTGGTTTAAGCCAAAAATATAATTTAGGCATTATTATTTTGCTAAACAAATGGGACATAAAATGTGCGGACTTTAGGGCGTTTAACGAGAGTATCAAGCGTAAATTTGCCTATTTGTCTTATGCGCCGATTCTTACTATTTCCGCGCTAAAAATGCGCCACATTGATGGCATAAAAGCCACAATTTTGCGTGTGTGGGAGAATTTTAACCGCCGAATCCCCACTGCCCTGCTAAATGAACATATCAAAATCGCCACGCAACGCCACCCGATTCCAAGTGAGCGGGGCAAAATTGTGAAAATCTATTATGCCTCGCAAGTGGATTGCGCCCCGCCACAGATTATCCTAGTGATGAATCGCCCTCGTGCGTTGCACTTTAGCTATAAGCGGTATTTGGTGAATTATTTTCGCGCAAATTTTGACTTTAGCGGAGTGCCGATTGTGATTTTAACAAAAGGACGAGATAAAGACGAAATCGCGCAGTGAATTTTAACTATCGCTTTAAAAAATCTATATAAAAATTTTATTCATTTACTTTTTGTTTAAACTAAATTTAATCTTTTAAATTATAAAATACAATTTATTTTACACTTAAGGAGGTTGTTATGAGAAAAGGGTTTAGTATGATTGAGTTGGTGTTTGTAATTGTTATTTTGGGTATTTTAGCAGCTGTTGCAGTTCCTAGATTTATAACCTCTAGGACAGATGCAAATGTGGCGTCTGCTAGAAGCGATATGAGTTCTGCGCAAAAAGTCATTGTGGCAAAGGTTTTTTCTGATAATATCAACGCCACAGGAGATTTAGCACCCGACCCCAATAAAAAAGCATCAGAGGGAAAAAGTGGAATTGCTTGGGGAAAATGGATTATGGAAGTTGCCAATCTTAATGGCTCTAAATGGGGCGTTGCCAAAGGATATGGAATCAAAGTCGGCTCACTTAAAATAGCTGGTAATGAAGAGCGTTGTGTTGAGCCACTAAATAACACTAAAGACGAAAATAATCCCACCACAAAAAGTGGCTGTGGCGATATGCTGGGGATTCATCAAAGTGGCTATATGGTATTTGCACCAAATAATCTAAAAAGTAGCAATTTAGCAGGTAATGCTACTGCAAATTTCTGCTATACACTAAGACAATCTTATGTAAGCAGTGGTGATGAGGGCAATAGAATCACGCCACTTGCAGCTAGTGGGACGGTTGAATATTAGCACAAATATCGCGCTATGCTAAATTTCTAAGCACTTTGCTAAAATTGCAGAGTGCTTAGAATAAAATTATCTCACAATAAAATACTTTAATGATGATTTTATAATCACTTCGCTACAATTTCGCTTTTAGATTCAAAGGATTATGATGATAGTTAGGATTCCAGCCACAAGCGCGAATTTAGGACCGGGCTTTGATAGCCTAGGACTTGCACTTTGTCTATACAACGACTTCCAAATTAAGCCCTCAATCCTGCAAAGTATCAAAATCAAAGGCGAGGGCGAGGGAATCCCAAAGCTAATCAAAGATAATAATTTCATCAAAATTTTTAAAGAGACTTGTGATTTATTGCAAAACGGCGATTCGGGTGCGAATCCTACGAATCGCGCCACGAATCGCAGGGTAGATTTAAAAGATTCAAAGCCACCAAAGCCCCCCAAAGCAAATATTTTGCAGAAAAATTTTAGCTATTATTTGGAAAATCACATTCCCATTTCGCGCGGACTTGGCTCTAGCTCGGCGGTGATTGTGGGGGCGATTGTGTGCGCATATCAAATGCTTGGCGTAAAATACACCAAAGATATTATCATAAATAAGGCACTAAAATACGAAAAACACCCCGATAATATCACACCAGCGGTAAATGGTGGCTTTAATGTCGCTATGCTAAAAAATAATCGCGTTTTTTATGTGAAAACTAAGATTTCCTCCGACATTAAGGCGGTTGTGGTGATTCCAAATAAGCCCATTTCCACGCGCCATTCGCGTAGGGCGATTCCCAAAACTCTGCCATTGCAAGATGCGGTGTTTAATCTCTCTCGTGCTTCGATGATTGCATCTATTTTCGCTAATAAGCGGTGGAATCTGCTAAAAGTCGTAGGCGAGGATAAGATTCACCAAGATTTGCGTATGGGGCTTTTTCCCGCGCTTTTTTCCGTGCGAAAAGAGGCGATGAAAAATGGTGCGTTAATGAGTGTGCTATCAGGCAGTGGTTCTAGCTTTTTAAACATTTGCTACCGCGATGATGCACCCAAAGTCGCTAGTGCGTTAGCAAAAAAATTTAGCGAATTTCGCGTTTTAGAGCTAGAATTTGATAATAATGGCATAAGCATTTTATAGTATAATGGCGGATTTTATAAATGGCAAAAGCAATAAAAGAGCGAATGTGTGTCGCGTGTCGGGGGCGATTTTGGCAAAATAGCCTTTTAAGATTGCAAGTGGATAATGGCGAAGTTGTGGCGTTTCGCGGATTTGGGCGGAGCTTTTATCTATGCGATTCGTGCTTAGGGACGAAAAATTGCGAAAAAATTGTAGGCAAAATTTTTAAGATAAATAACACAAAGGAGATAGCGCAAATATGGCAGAGCAAAAAGTAAAAGTGGCGGACATTGCCCTAGAATTGGGAATGCAAACAAAGGAGATTTTATCAAAGGCTGCTGAGATTGACATTATCATAAAAAGCGTCCAAAGTAGCGTTACTTCGGCTGATGCGGAGATTATCTACAATTATATCGCAACGGGCAAAGTCCCTGAGATTCCCACCAAAAAAGAAACCAAAAAAGCCACCAAAGCAACCACCACAAAGGCAAAAAGCACCGCCAAAAAAACTGATGGCGAATCCGAAAAAGAAATAAAAGCCAAAAAAACCACCACCAAAAAAGCCACAAAAGATTCAACCGCAGATGATAGCACAAAAAGCGAATCCAAAAAATCCACCAAAAAAGCAAAAGATTCCACTCAATCCACCGAATCCACACCCAAAGAAACAAAAGAATCCACCAAAAAATCCACCGCCAAAACCAAAAAAGTAGCCGAATCAAAAGGCGAATCCGAATCTAAAGCCGATTCAAGCGAAAAATCGTCAAGCGAATCCGCCCCCGCAAAAGCCCCGCAAGAAGTCAAAAAAATAGAAACTAGAAAAATCATCATCATCTCTAAAAACACGCCACAAGCCACACCGCAAAAATCCACCAAAGAGCAACTAAGCAAGGCGCGGGATTTGCGTGATAAGATTTTACATCCGAGTGCTGATTTTGGCGATGATGAGGGCGCACCGAAATTCAAATCCAAAAAGGATAAGAAAAAAGAAGCCGCCAAAAAGATTCACACAAATGAGCAACGAATCGACTTAAATCGCAATTTGGGCGACACGGCGATTGATGATGACGATGATGAGGTAATGCTACTTGATTTGCGCGATGATGAGAAAAACGAAAAGGCAGAGGATAGGAGTGATGGGCGAATCACCGATAGGATTCACATTCAACGCGCCAATCCGTGGTTTTTTGATAGCGTCTCAAGGGAGCGCAAGAAAAAAGGGCGTGGTTTCCACAAAAGAGAAGCGCAAAGGGCGCAAAGTGCGAGTGTAGCGCAAAAAGATGAAGTGGTGAAAATTCCTGAGGGCATTCGCGTGTATGAATTTGCCGATAAGGTGGGGCTAAAAATCACGGATATTATCTCCACGCTCTTTAAAATGGGCGAAATGGTAACTAAAAACGACTTTTTGGACGGAATGCGCGTGGAGATTTTGGCAGAGGAATTTGGGCTAAAGATTGAGAGTGTCAAGGCAAACGAGGAATTAGAATATTTAGAGGCGCAAAGCGAAAATGCCACGCAAAATCTCATCACGCGTCCGCCTGTGGTAACTATTATGGGACATGTCGACCACGGCAAAACTTCGCTTTTAGATTATATCCGCGAATCGCGCGTTTCAAAAACGGAAAGCGGGGGAATCACCCAGCACATAGGCGCGTATATGGTAGAGAAAAATGGCAAGGCAATCACATTTATTGACACGCCCGGACACGAGGCATTTGCCGCTATGCGCTCACGCGGTGCGCAAGTAACGGACATTGCCATAATCGTAATTGCCGCTGATGATGGCGTAAAAGAGCAGACAAAAGAGGCTTTGGCTCACGCTAAAGATTCGCAAGTGCAGATGATAATTGCGATGAATAAGATGGACAAAGAGGGCGCGAATCCAGACAAACTAAAAACCGAAATGGCAGAAATCGGCTATATGCCAAGCGATTGGGGCGGGACGCTAGACTTTGTGCCTGTGAGTGCGAAAAGTGGCGCAGGGATTGATGAATTGCTAGATACGATTTTGATTCAAGCCGAGCTTATGGAGCTAAAAGCAGATACGCTTTCTCAAGCAAAGGCAGTCGTGCTAGAGGGAAGCCTAGATAAAGGCAAAGGTCCCGTTGTAACGGCAATCGTGCAAGAGGGCATTTTAAAAGTCGGCGATAGTGTGGTGGCAGACACGGCTTATGGCAAGATTCGCGCACTGATAAAGGATAATGGCGAACGCGTGAGCGAACTAAAGCCCTCCGAAGTGGCACTTATAACGGGGCTAAATGAAGTGCCAAGCGCGGGAGCGATTTTGGTAGGGGTGGAGAGCGAATCCAAAGCGAAAGAATACGCAATGAAGCGCAAATCCTATCTCCGCACCAAAGAATTAAGCCGTAGCACGAAAGTATCACTAGATGAGCTTAGCTCCGTTGTTGCAAGTGCGAGGCTAAAGCCATTGCATTTAATCATAAAAGCCGATACGCAGGGCAGTTTGGAGGCAATAAAAGTCTCACTTGAATCGCTAAGCAATGATGAAATCAAAGTAAATATCATCGCCTCAAGCGTGGGAAATATCACGGAGAGCGACATTGACATAGCCCAAAGCAGTCAAAATAGCCCAAATAAAGAGTCCTGCTATATTTTGGGCTTTAATGTAAAGCCACTAGGCAAAATCAAAAGCAAAGCAAAAGAAATGGGCGTTGCTATCAAAAGCTACTCAATCATCTATGATTTAGTCGATGAAGTCAAAGGCATAATCGCGCAAATGATGAGCCCAATAATGCAAGAGGAAATCATCGGCAACCTCGAAG
>JBNMHH010000069.1:0-8631 GCA_050872665.1 Helicobacteraceae bacterium | reverse complement strand
TTCACTTCATCATTTGGCACAAATAGGGGGGGGGCAGAATAGATTAAAGGCAGATTCGCACTCTAACTTCAAACATTCTCACACACTCCCAAAAATCGCAATTAGTTTGGCATTATTGTTTAGTGGCGCAAATATCGCATTGGCTGAGGAAAGCGGTGGATTTGTAGGAATCGGCGTAGGTTATGGCGATGCTAAAATGGTTATAGAATCATCGGCAATAGATGAATCCCAAACTTTCAAATATAAATCAAATGGCGCAAGTTATGGATTCATAGCTGGTTACAAACAATTCTTTAATGACTATTTGGGACTTAGATATTACGCAAATGTAGATTTAACCCACGCCACATTTAAATTAACAGACCCAGAATTTGGCACGACATACAATTTTAACACCATATTAGTCAATTACGGCGTAAATGTAGATTTTTTAGGCAACTTTGTGGTTACAGATATTGCTGATTTTGGTGGATTTATAGGACTTGGTATTGGTGGTAACACTTGGACAGGGAAAGACATAAAAGATATGAAAAATAACAAAGAAGCGGGTGCGAAATTTAAAGACACTAGCTTTGATGTCGCGCTAAATGTAGGCTTACGCACCAATATCGCCCAATATCACGGCATAGAGTTAGCCGTGCGAGTGCCATTCCTAAATACACTATTGATGGATATTCCTTACAACGATGATGGTAGTAATGCAAAATATAAACTAGGACAAAATGTTAGAGTTTTGGCGCGATATACTTTTAGCTTTTAGGCTATTTCGCCTACTTTATCATTGCGAGATTCGGCGAATGCCAAATCGAAGCAATCCACCCAACATTGTCATTGTGAGTCCTTGCTGAAAGGTAAGGTGAAGCAATTCAAACAAATAATATAGATTGCCACGAAAATTCGCTACGCTCATTTGCGGAGTTCGTAAGTGAATCTCACAATGACGGGGTGGAGATTTCGTCATTACTTAAGCGTAGCGAAGTATCCATTTTGGCGAATTGCGAATCAAACGCGAATCCCATTTTAAGCGAATTGCCCAAATCAAACCGCCATTTTTATCAAAATCCACATTTAATTTAGCTATAATAGCGACCTCAATTTTATTTTCTAAAGGCAGATTATGAGCAAATGTGATGTTGTTGTAGGCATTCAGTGGGGCGATGAGGGCAAGGGCAAAATCGTGGATAATCTCGCGCGTGAGTATGACATTGTTACGCGCTATCAGGGCGGACACAATGCGGGACATACGATTGTCGTAAATGGCAAAAAAATCGCGCTTCATCTCGTGCCTAGCGGGATTTTATACGATAAGACGCTAAATCTCATCGGCAATGGCGTGGTGCTAAATGCAAGGGCGTTTTTAGATGAGGTGGCGCAGTTTGGAGAGGCGAAAAACCGCGTGTTTATAAGCCCAAAGGCGCATTTGATTTTGCCTATCCACGAGCTAATCGACAAAGCAAAAGAGAGCGATGAAAAAACCGCTATCGGCACGACTTGCAAGGGAATCGGACCTGCATACACGGACAAAGTCGGACGCGTGGGCTTTCGCGTGGGGGATTTGTGCGATATTGAGCGATTTATAGCGCGACTAAGGGCGCATTTTAATTCGTTAAAAGGGCTAAATCTGCCTGATTTTAGCGCGGTTGAGAGTGAGATTCGCGCTTATGCAAAAGAGTTGCAGCCTTTTATCAAGGACACGGATTCGATTATGTGGGAGGCGATTGAAAGTGGCAAAAAGATTTTGCTAGAGGGCGCACAGGGCAGTATGCTAGACATTGACCACGGGACTTATCCGTTTGTAACCAGCTCGACAACGCTCACCGCAGGGGCTTGTAGCGGTAGCGGAATTGCCCCACGCGATTTAGGCGAAATAATCGGCATTGCCAAGGCGTATTGCACGCGCGTAGGCAGAGGACCATTTCCTAGCGAGGATTTGGGCGATGAGGGCGCGAAATTGCAACAAAAAGGCGCGGAATTTGGCGTAACAACGGGCAGAGTTAGGCGATGCGGGTGGTTTGACGCGGTGGCAGCGCGGTATGCGATTCGCCTAAATGGCGTTAGCAAAATCGCCATTATGAAATTAGATGTGTTAGATGATTTCCCAAAAATCAAAGTCTGCGTGGGCTATGAGAAGGACGGAGTGCGAATCGCGGATTGCCAAAAGCTAAGCTATCCATTTAATTTGGAGGGCGTAAAGCCTATCTACAAAGAGTTTGAGGGCTTTAGTGGCGTGGGTGGCGTGAGAGAATTTGCGAAGTTGCCTAAAAAAGCCCAAGATTATATTTTGGCACTAGAGGGGCTTTTGGGCGTGAAAATCGCCATAATCTCCACAAGCCCCGATAGAGATGATACGATAAATCGCTAGATTCGGCGTAAGCTAGGGCAAATCAAGGGCGAATCTAAAAAAGGGAGCGAAGTTTGGAGACGCGATTTAGTCAAATTCTGCGATTTAGGCGTAGCATTATGGATAAAATCGAGCAAGAAGTTATGCAAGTCAATAATCTTATATTTTCTAAAAAGAGCGAGATTGAATCCCTGCATAAAACTATCGCCGAGTTTTCCCCGCCAGATACGCAAGAATACAGACTTTTTTTGGCGTATAGAGAGATGCTTAGCAATATTAGAGAGAAAATAACTGCTGAAAATAATATTTTGCAAATGCTTGAATCGCGCAAAATCGACACGCTAAAGCGATTTAAAAAAGCGCAAATCGAGTATGAAAAGGTAAATGAATTGCACCTAGAGGAAGTGCAAATCGCGCTAAAAAAGGCGCAAAGGCGTGAGCTAAAAAACCAAGATGAACTCGCGCAAATCAAATATATCGAGCGCAAAAAGGCACAAAATGCGTAAGAATTCCGCGTGGTGGCGATTTTAAGCGCATTTTAATGGCACAAAAATTAAGGGGGCGTAAATGTGGATTCGTGTGGCGTTTATGGTGAGTTTTGGTGCAGTGTGGGCGTTTGGCGAAGTGCTAAATTGTAGCGCGGTTTTTGAGGAGCGCAAGGCGGAATTGCAAAACGAGCTAAGCAAAATTGAAGAGCAGCGCAAAATGATGAATATTTTTTATGATGAGCAAAGGCGATTAAATGATAGAAAATTAGAGCAGCTAAAGCTCCAAGAAGCCCGTGTGCAAGGGCTAATCGATGAGGCAAAATCGCGCGAAAATAACATAAAAGATTTGATAAAGCAAAATGAGGATTTGCTATCACAAATTGACGCCAAAAAAAGCCAAAAAATCTCTCAAACTTACGCAAAGATGAAGGATTCAAAGGCGAGTGCGATTATTGAGGAATTGCCACTAAATGAGGCGGCTGAGATTTTATTTGCGATGGATTCTAAAGACATAGGCAAGATTTTTGCCAAAATGGATGCGCAAAAAGCCGCCAAACTCACAGAAATGCTAAAAAAAGGTCCGCCATTCGTGGCGGAGGAGTAGTGGCGATTTGCTCCACGCCGTCATAAGGTGAATTACAAAAAAATATTTTTCCACAAATTTACATTAAAAACCACGCCACAATATAGTTTTTGCTAAATTTTGCATCTAAAATTATGCTACAATAATTTTTTTACGACTAGGGGGAATTGTTATGAAAGTTAGCTTAAAAAATGTCGGTATGCTTGATGAAGCCGAATTTGAAGTCGGCGATTTGACTATTATTTGTGGAGAAAATAACACGGGCAAAACTTATGCAACTTATAGTTTGTATGGATATTTGGATTTTATTAATAATAATGCTTCTCGCTTTGCTATACTTGGAATTATAGAGAAAACTATAAAACAATATAGCGAAACTATTGACCTTATAGATGAATATATAATAAAAATATCATTAAATAACACACAAAAGATTATTGAGAATATATTTGACACAATGATATCGACATATACAAGTAGCTTGATGGAGATTTTAGCAGGTAATATAGAAGAGTTCCAACATAGTGTTTTTAATGAGGATACAAAAGAAATTTTTAGTGATATTTTTGGTAATATAAAAGATGAGTTTAATAAACAAACATTGATTAAGTTTTTTAAACATTCTTCACAATTTGATTTAAGTAATATTTCAAATGAATATCTTGAATTTAATTACGAAAAAGATAAAAACCAATTTCTTACAAAAATGCAACAAGATTTGGAGTTTAGAAAACAGAGATTTGTATTTTCTTTATTTGCTTATGTGGTTTTTAGTGTTTATCCAAGGGCTTTTATTTTAAGTGCAGAGCGCACAGGTGCTTCAATGTTTCAAAAAGAACTTGATGTCAATAAAAATGAAATTGTGGATAGAATCTCAAATATAGATACAAAAAATATGCAAGAAATTGTCTTTGGCGTGATTAACAATAGATATTCTCGCTATCCAAAACCTGTTAAAGATAATATCTATTTTGTGCGTGAATTAGATATGGTAAGCAAACAAATAAGTTTTATAAAAGATAGCGAATCTTTGCCATTGCATAAAGAAATTATAGAGTTGCTTTATAAAATTGTAGAAGGAAAATATGTTATTAGTGAAATAGGTATTGAATTTGCCCCTGGTGCGAGAAAAAGAATTACAAAAGGAAAGTTTGCGATACAACGAGCTTCTAGTTCCGTTCGTTCTCTACTAATGCTAAATTATTACATTCTTAATATTGCACAAAAAGGTGATATT
Organism: Helicobacteraceae bacterium; assembly: GCA_050872665.1. GTDB lineage: Bacteria > Campylobacterota > Campylobacteria > Campylobacterales > Helicobacteraceae > NHYM01. The sequence goes on along the minus strand of JBNMHH010000069.1, from coordinate 3,982 downwards.
TTGATGATAGATGAACCAGAGCTGAATCTGCACCCTAAAAATCAAATTTTAATGGGAAGATTGATTACATTGCTTGTCAATGCTGGAATCAAAGTTTTTATTACAACCCATAGCGACTATATAGTGCGTGAAATCAGTAATTGTATAATGCTCAATAATCTTTCTAGTGAACAAATAGGCAAATTTAACAAAAAGGGCTACACCAAAGAATATCAACTAGAATCAAATAAAGTAAAAGCATATATGGCTGATAGAATTCGTGGTAAAAATACTTTAATACCCATAAAGGTAGATTTTAGGCAGGGGATTTTTATGAATTCATTTGATGAACCAATAGATTCACAAAATAAAAATCAAGGTTTAATTTTTGAGGAAATTTTAAAAGAGAAAAAATATGACAAATAAAACCTTAAAAGATTTTCGCAATGCAATCCACAAAGATTTAAAGGTTGAGCCACAAAATAAACGAAGCAATTGCTTTATCATCAAGGAAAATAAAGAGCAAAGCACAATAAAAGAAATCCAATTGACCTTTAAAAATCAAGATGATGTTTTGATTTTAAAACAAGATAATAGAGATGATTTAAAGAAAAACTATACTATTACTAATTTGTTTCAAAATAACTCGCCAAATACAAATAAATCTTGTGATTTTATAGTGTTTTTAAATTCAAAAGACAACGGATTAGAGATTTTTTATTGCGAGATAAAATCAAGTATTCATAAAGAATCGCTGAAAGATGCCATATTGCAAATAGAATCTTCACAATTATTTATCTTGTTTCTTTTAGAATATTACAAATTGCGTTATCATAATAACAATTTAGAATATTCTCAAATACCACACAAAAATCTTTGTATTTATCCAAAAATAGGCATTTCTCAAAAGAGCAAAACTTATATAAGTGAAAATAAACAAGTTTTATATACTAAGGCTATAAATATTAATTTTACAAATGGGTGTGCTAAAATTAGCGATGGATATGAATTTTTAAAATCTGATTTATTGTAAAAGCACAATATTTGTTCTATCAATAAAAACGCACATCAGGTGCATTTGTATTGTGTTGACTGGCTGTTTATTTTACTCCAAAATTCCCATTTTGCGTAGTAGCGTAATGCTAGTTAGCGCAATCGATAGCGCGTAAAGGCATAGCATTGCGATTCGGTGCGATTTTAGCTGGATTTTTTCCATAATTTTTGTGCCGATAAAAACGCCCACCAAAGAGCCGATTCCCACCATTATGCCGTTATGAATCACTCCACTATCAATCACACCTTCCCTCACAAAGGACAGCGTCCCCGCAATACTTGCAAAAAATATGTAAAATAGGGCGATTCGCGCCACTTGTTTGCTATCATAGCCTAGCATAAAGCCCAAAATCGCTGCGAGTTGCACGCCACCACCGATTCCAAGCGATATGGCAAAGACGCCCACCACCGCGCCAGAAGCCACCAAAATCACGCGCTTTTGGATTTCCGTGCGTTGCCTTGCCACTACGGCACTTTTTTTCGCGCCAAAGAAATATTTGACAAAAAATAGCACACTAACGCCCAAAAATATGGCAGTTAGAAGCGTGTCAGAGAAAAGATTTACGATAATCCCGCTAAAACTAGCACCCAAAAGTCCGCCGAATCCCACAAATAGCCCGTCTTTGACATTGAGATTATGCTTTTTGTAGTTGAGATACGAGCCAAAAATCGATGAAAAAATCATCTGCACCACGCTCATCGCCACCGCGTGATGCGATGAAATGCCTAGCATAAGCCCAAAAGGCACGATAATCATACCGCCACCAATGCCAAACAGCCCCGAAGTAATCCCAGCGATAATCCCAATCGCCATATAAGGAATCTGCGTGATAATCAAATCCATTACACTGCCTTTGTGGAGAAATTTGCGAAATAAATTTGCGGATTGTAATATATGGGCGTTAAAAAATCTCTTAAATCTATCCTTTGCGCTCAAATAAGTATCATACAATAATCTAAAAAATAAAATCATTCGCGCGGTTAGCAAAAGATTCATCACTTTTGCCACCAGCACGGCAATACACTCCACATCCAGCTACGGTAAATGAGCCAAATAGCATTATCATCTACTCGGAGGTGAAGTTTCTCGCTCCGCTAGAGCTAGGCAATGAAGTGATTTTCAAGGCAAATGCGATGCATAGCGACTTAAAAAAGCGCGAGATTAGCGTGGAGGGCTTTATGTATAATGTCAAAATTTTTGATGCGATTTTTCATATCGTGGTATTTGAAAAGCCACTCTTTGAGATTGATTTTAGTAAGATTATGTAGTTGGATTATTGTTTGCTGTCATTTTCCCACGCTGTTATTTGCTCGATAAGTGGGGCAATGTCGTAGTTTTTGATTTTAGATTCCATTGTTTGCAAATATTTATCTATATTATCAGGCGTTAAGATATTTGTCCCATTTGCAATGGCGTCAAGTTGCATACTATTCATATCAAGCCAATAATGCGCGTGGTCGCAATAATTTGCGATATTATCCGCGTAGCCCAAATCATCAAATCCATAGATTTTGGTGTTTTCTAGATTCGCGACTTCGCTTACTAGATAGGGCAAAATCCATTTTACTTCAGCAAAAATCTCTGTGCCATTTCTGCCCTTGTGGTATTCTTTGCCAAACGGAAAAAGCGCGTAGAAAAATCGCGGATAAGGCGGAAATATGAGATAAAACTCAACTTGCGGATTTTCTCTAATCACCTGTAATATACTCTCTTGCAAATATCTTTTTTGTTCATCAAAATTTAGCCGTTTTGTTTGCTCACTTTTTGGGCGAAAATCATTTTTAACATATTCGCTATATAGATTCACAGCTTGGTCTTTTTGCCATTCAATCCAATTTGTCATTCCGCCAAAATATTTTTTATTCGCACGATAAGCATATTGCGACACCGTTTCTAAATCATTTTTATCGCCCACACATTCAGGATTTTTGCTCCATTTTCTAGCGCATTTGATAAATTTTTTATTTAAATAACGGCTAAATTTTTCCCAAAACAAACCCTCTGTATAAAGGCGCGAATCCACGCGCCACGAAGTAGAATCCTCCCTATCGCCATTTAGTAAGACAAAATTATCGATAGAGAAAATCACTCGCTTGATATTTTTGCGCTTTAGGGCGTAGTCTAGGACGATTTTGCGTTCGTTAAAATCGCTCCCAGCAATGCTTATATTTATCCACTTGCCACCTATCTTTTGTCCAGCCTCTTTTGCCGAAGTGTTTTCCAAAATCGAAGTGCCTAAAACCACACTATCAAAGTCCGCATTGTCGATAATGCCTTTTGCTTGGATTCGCAAGTCGCTGTGATAGGTTGTGGCGCGAAAGTATGGCTTATGAAATAGCCAAAATGGGTCATAAAGCCACAGCAACGCACACAGCGCAAATCCGCTTAATACCACCGCACTAATGATTCCACCGAAACAAATGCTAAAGATTTTATAGTTTCTCATATTCGTTCCTTAGAAATTAAAATACAAAAATGGCGTGTAGGCGTTTGAATCAAGCACATTTTTAAGCAAAATCCAAATGCTCGTGTAAAAAAGCGCGATAGTTAGCACAAAGCGCATAAATACCGCGCCACCTTTTAGATAAATCTTTTTGCTAAAAACGCGAAGCGAAAAGCGAAATCGCAAATATTGCGTGTCAAAACCCTTAAGCATCTCAAAACTATTTCTACACACCAAGCACACGACAAACGCACACACAATCCATATAATAGTCTCATTTGTTCCGCCTTGAAGTGTGCTAAAGATTTTGCTCCATTTATGCGGGATTTCTAGATTCGCGAATCCAAACATTCCCTTAATAAGATTCACCGCACCATTTAGATTTTCTGCGCGGAAAAATATCCACGCAAGATTGACAAAGTTAAAGGTTAGAAACCAGCAAAGGAATTTATAAAAGCGTGTGTGAGTAAAAATTAGTTTCTTGTCATTCTGAGTGGAACGCGAAG
>JBNMHH010000068.1:0-8672 GCA_050872665.1 Helicobacteraceae bacterium | reverse complement strand
GGCTTTTATCGGCTAGATAGGCGTCTAATTTATCTAATTGCTCATAGAATTGCTCTTGTAATTGATTCATCGCACCACCACCTTAACTGTTGAATTTAAATACCCGCTTACTTTGTCTTTTAACTTAGGATTTCCATCAAAATCATAATATGCAGGTTCATTGTTTTTATTGTTGTTATCTTCATTTCTTGGTTCTGCTTTAGTGCCTTCTGGCGTTGTAACTGTTATATCCACGCCAAATTTTTCAATTTTTTCAGTCGTTACGCTTTTGTAGGTTTTTTGAGCGTTGAGATTCCTAATGAAATCCGAAATATCTTGTTGTGTTTTGGCAAAGAGATTTATCTCCACGACTAATTGCTGATTGCTATTTGCCTTAGCAATGTATTTAATAATGCTTATCTTGCTATTTTTGGCGACTTTGAGAATATCATCGACAACTTTAGACTTTTGGATATAGCCCACTTGCCAAGTGTGAATGTCGCTCATATCGCCGCGCAAATTAGCTATGACTTGATTTAGCTCTGCTTGGTTTTTTTGCAGATTTTCGATTTGAGTTTTCATATTCGTTTCTCTGCTACGATAATCCTCTGCTTTGGGGAATACGACATTCTCAAACTCGCTTTGGAGCATTCCTGCGCGGAAATTATAAAATCCACTCATTGCGATATTATAAATGGGTGGCACAAACGACAGCACGAAACAAGCTCCAGCTATCATCACAAACTGCCCAGATTCCCTTTGGCTTAGCGGTTTTGGACGCTTTGCATAAGAGAAGTTTGGCAGTTTTATATTCATATTGCTGATATATAAATCCATATAATGTATAGCAATATCTGCTATGGCGTTAGCGCCTTTGTCTGCCCTAGCAAATGCTAGTTGGTTGAATGGGTGCGTATCTATCAAAAGCGCGTCTTTAAGAGTCGCCAAAAAGTCGCTATTATATTCTGCATTCATTCCAAAATAAAGTGCGCTAGGGTCTAAATCCTGAAATACACGCTTAATATAAAGGATATTTTCCTCAATATCACGGCTAATTTTATCCAGCATTGAATCAATGGCACTCTTATGGTCGGCTGCTTCTCCTGCCTTGCCTGATATGATATTTTCAAAATCTGTTGCGTTTAGCTCAACTTGTATTTCTTGGTTAAACTCCACGCGGAGGCGGTGCATATTCACATTTAGTGTTTTGATATAAACAGGCTCTCCCTTGCTATAAAAGGCAAAAACCCCGCTATCCTCGCCAATAAAGACAAATATATGATTATCAATGACATCTAATTTGCCCTTTTTATACAGCGCTATTGGCAAAAATGCCGTAGTAGTGATGACATCGATAAATGTCGTTTTTGCCACCAAATCATCGTAGATATTTTCCAAATTTTTGGATTCGATAGCATAGACATCGTAATTCCAATGGTCTGCGTCAAAGCTAGTTTCAACGCGTGAATATGATACTTGATAGTCGGCGTCTGCTTCGATATTTAGCTGTTTGTATGCTGTCTCAATGACGAAATCTTCAATGTCGCCTTCTTCGGTCGTGCGCGGGACTTCGACATTTGTTTTTAGTAATGTGTCAAAATTGATTAGTGAGACAACTCTAAGGCTAGAATTCGCGCCCTTTGTGTATTGGATAACTTTTCCACTGCTTGAAGTTAGGAAAATCTTTGAATCGGGATTGTAATACACAAGATTCGCATTTTTTTGCTTTGTGTTTATCTTACCTGCAAGGGTTCTTGTTACATTCCTTTGTAAATCCTGCAAGTTTAGGTTTTTTAAGTTTAAATCTTTTGTTTTAAACTTACTCAAAAAACCCTTGAAATCAAATTTGAAATCAAATTTTTTCATCATTTGTCCTTAATAAATATCCTAAACGCCATAAAATCTTAAGGCTTTTAAAAAATTTCGATTCTATCAAATCGGCTATTATACTTTTGCATTTATAAAATTACTAAAATTTTGAATGCCTATTGCAAGGCAATCGCATAAATTTTTGCGAATCTAAAGCGCGAATTTTACAAAAAATCACATATAAAATTCAAATTATTATAAAAATCTGCGATTTTCTATGATTATTTTTAAGAATTTGTAGTAAGATTCTATTTATCTTTTATTTACGAATCTAAAAGGGAGGAATCCAAAATGCGAAAATTAGCGAGAGATTCGATACAAAAAAATGCGCGTTTAGGCTTTACGATGATTGAGTTAGTATTTTCAATCGTCATTGTGGGGCTAGTAATTCTTAGCATTCCGCTAATCGTGCGCCAAAGCAACCTAAATACAATAATGTCGCAAAATGTCATCGGCTATTATAACGCACTCACGCTTATGGAGACAATCAAATCTAAGCCGTGGGATACGAATAATGTCGCGGATTTTGTGGCTTCAGGCGAGTATTATATTTTAAACACCAATGAGGATACTTGCAAAGTGATAAACACCTCAAAAACAATAAATGGGCAAACAACTAACATAACAGGGCAGATTCTTACCAAAAGAGGACTTTCTACTGCTAATAAACGCCGTATGTGCGATAGGGACGCTAAAACAGCTAGTGCAAATGTGCTATCCAATGCCCAACAAGCCATAAATGACTTTAATGGCTATACAGCTAAAGTATATAGCGATTCAGACAATAATGTAGAGATTTTTAATCTAAGGGTTGCGGTGGATTATGTGCCTGTGGATTTTGCCACAGGCATAAATGCAGGTAGTATAGGAGCTCCCACAACCAACACAACTGATGTCAAACGCATACAAATCACTTTGATTCGTATGGCTAATAACCAAGAAATCGATACGGACGGAGAGGCTGTTTTCACATACTATGCGGCAAATATAGGTAGCGATATTCCGCTAATCAAAGATAATGTAGCAAATACTAATTAAAATACAAAAGGAGGTGCGATATGGGATTAGATTCTTTGTCAAAGAGACAACGCGCAGGATTCACAATGATTGAGCTTGTATTTGTCATCGTCATCACAGGCTTAGTCGCTGTGGCTGGTAGCAAAGCAATCGTGCAGATTTTACAAAACTACACTTTACAAAAAATGTATGCCAAAGTTGAAATGGATTCGGCATCTGTGATTCGCCAAATATCTAATTATCTGCAAAATTCCGTGTGGGATTCGATTGCGTTTAATAAAACCACGCCCATTTCGCAAGTATCCACCTACACAGCTGGTGCATTAGACAATAATAGTTTTCTGTGGTTTATAGAAAAAGATTTGTATTCGCTAAATGGTCAAGCTGATGGCGAGAGTATGCGTCCGTATTTCGCTGGATTCATAGATTTGAATAATTCTCAATTAAATAGGACAACAAACATAACCACCATAAAAAGCCAAATAAACAAAGATGATTTAGTAGGAGCTTTGGGCAATGGTAGCAGGGTAAATGGCATAGCGATTTATTTTCCTTTTGTCAATGTCGGCACTAGCACGAATGTAAATCAAAAATATTATCAAAATGACATTAGAAACAATAGCGCGATTTTTTGGATAGATAATGCAGACAATCAAAACAAAACATTCACAACACGAAGCAATGCAGTTCAACCACGACAAATAGGCGACATAGCTATGCTAGTAAATGCTTATCCAAGTAGCATAAGGTTATATAAAACAGCGACAAATGACTATGAGCAAGGCGACTTAGTGCTTTATCGTAGAGAGCCTAATGCTAACACTTATAGTAGCACGATAATTGCCAAAAAAGTCTCAAATATTCACTTTTGGACGGAATCTAGCGCAAGTCTCATTCGTCTGCGAGTTTGCTTTGAAGCTGGAGCTGTCAAAAGTATAATGGAAGAATTTTGCAAAGAGGGGATAATAATGCAATGAGAAAGATAAATAAAACCATAAAAAGAAAAGCATTTGGTATGATGTTTGCGATTATCATCACGATTCTAGTCGCCACACTCGGCGTTTTGGCGATTCGCTTTAGCACACAAACGCTAAACACCACCACAAACGAATATATCGCTATACAATTAGATTTATACCTAAATTCTACGACAGAATTAGCGATTTTGTATGTTCAGCGCAATGGATTCGTATGCAAAGAAAATGCTGCAAACTGCGATTTAGGCGAAGCTGGGACAGCAGATAGAAGAGATGATGCAGAAGAAGCAATAGAAAAATACATAAAATACGGCGCAAATGGCGAATATAGCTTTAAATACAAAATGACGCCACTAGGCAATTATGACGGATATAATACAAAATTTTATCCTACTCAACCTGATGAGTATGGAACTTGTAATGACCCAAGTTGCTTTAAAGAGGAAACCAAAAACGCCTTTATTTTAGACATTGCAGGGAGCGTAACGAATCCCATCACGAATCAAACCTTGCGCGTAACCAAACGCCAAATTATTAAACCTTAAAGAAATGGAGCAGAAAAAATGGAAGAAGTAGAATTAGGATACGACATAGCCACGCTATTGCGGACGACTTTTAAGCATAATGCGAGTGATTTGCACTTGGTGGCGCGAAGTGAGCCACAGATTCGCATCGATGGAGTTTTAGTCAAGCTAAATCTCCCTGTGTTAGATAAAAAGAGTATTGATAAGCTATGCTACGCGCTTTTGACAGATAAGCAAAAAAAGACGCTAGAAGAGGAAAGAGAGTTAGACTTTTCGATTGAGCTAGAGGATGTGGGGCGATTCCGCGTGAATTATTACTACACTATGGGTAGCGTGGCGGCGGCTTTTAGGACGATTGAGACAAAGATTCCTACGCTTGATGATATAAATGCACCCAAAGTGCTTAAAAATTTGGTTACGCGCCGAAAAGGGCTGATTTTGGTTACAGGACCCACAGGTAGCGGGAAAACGACCACCGTGGCAGCGATGATAAATGAAATCAACAAAAATGACAAAAAGCATATCCTTTGTATCGAGGACCCCATAGAGTATGTCCATAAGGGCATAAATTGCCTTTTTTCATATCGTGGGCTAGGCGAGGACACAAAGACATTCCAAAGGGCGTTGAAATCCGCACTGCGTGAAGACCCAGACATTATATTCATCGGCGAGATGAGAAATATCGAAACTATGGAAATCGCCCTAGAAGCCGCCGAAACAGGACACTTAGTCATCGCCACGCTACACACAAACTCCGCAGCACAGACGATAAACCGCCTTGTAAGCTCATTTGAGGGCGCGAAACAAGAGCAAGTGCGAAGCCAAGTGGCAATCACAATCGAGGGAATTTTGTCGCAGATTTTGCTACCGCGCGTAGATGGCGGACGCGTGGCAGCCACTGAAATCCTCATCGGCACACCAGCGATTCGCAACCTTATCCGCGAAAACAAAATCCACCAAATCAACTCACAAATGATGATAGGACAGACGCTAACAGAGATGAAAACAATGGCACAAAGCCTAAATGAACTCTACGGCTCTCGAATCATCTCCAAAGAGGAATACGACATAGCCAGTGCAACGCTTTAATGGCTTTGCGCTTTATAGATTGAATCTAAGCAGATTTGCTTAGATTTGTGCGAATCGCATATTTAACTTAAGATTCGCATAGATTCGTGGCGTTGCCACGAATCACAATCCACTTTTTTACAGCCCAATCACTCCCACTCGCACTTGATTTAGCTTAGGATTTTTGGCAATATCTATCATCGCACTCGCATAATCCGCGTAAGAGCCTTTAGATTCGCCCTTTGCATTTGTCTCAAACTCTTCGCCGATGATTTTGTATTTGCCCGTTTTCGCGCCGTCCGCGATAAATTCAGCTGGTGGGCTTACATATACCCAATTTATACCTTTTTGTCCGCGCAAAAGTTCCAAAAGCTCGCCGTGTGCGTTTGATACGCCTTTGTAGGCGTCAGGGAAACTAGGCGTATCCATTAGCCTTGTGGTGTGGCTTTTATCCATATAAAGACTACCCGCACCGCCTACGACTAGGAATCGCGCCTTATTGCCTTGCAAGATTTTTAGCAAATGCTCCCCGTGCTTTTTATAAAGACTCAAATCTTTCCACTCGCCAAATGCGTCAATGATAATATCAAAGCCACTCAAATCGCTTGATTGAAGTTTGAAAATGTCCTTTTGCACCACTTTCGCCCCCGCTTTAGCCAAATCACTAGCCTTTGATTCGTTTCGCACAAACGCACTCACGAAATGCCCACGATTTAGTGCCTCTAGTGTGATAAGTCGCCCTGCTTTGCCTGTGGCTGCCAAAACTGCGATATTTAATTTATCTTTTGCTATATTTTTGCCAAAAGCACTACTGCTTAAAACCGCCAAACCTACGCCCATAGCTGAAATCTTTAAAAAATCTCGTCTATTATTTATCATTTTTTCTCCTTTGAATCTCTAAAATCTACTCGCCCATAATGCCGTCATTTTGCGTCCATTGCGTAAGGCTGTTTTCTTTCGCCTGAATACACAAAAAGCGCAAATCCGTTTTCGCCGACATTTTACGCATAACGCTTGGCGCGACACGCAACGCATCATTTGCCTTAAGCGCGACTTTTTGCCCATCTAGCTCCATTTCGCCATCGCCTTGCAAGATGATATAAATTTCCTCATTTTGCTTGTGCGCGTGGTAAAATGGCACAGCAACACCCGCTGGTAGCGCGTTGTATGAGATTTCGCAACTGCTTAAGCCAAGTGCTTCCTTAAACTCCGTGCGTGGCTCATCTCCAAATGAGATTTTACTAAACTTTGACATTTCTGCCTCCTTAATTATTTTAGATTCGCCAAAAGATTTTTGCTTTTAGCGTGGCGGAATTATAATTAAGTAATATCTAAAAATCAAGTAGGGATTTATTTATGACATAATATATATTTTAGGACTATTGCGTTAAATGTGAGAAAATTTAAGCAAAAAATTTTTTAAATTTTAGTATAATGTCGCAAATTTTTATATTTTTTTTCAAAGGATTCGCAATGCAAAAATTATATAGTAAAGAGTTTTTTTCGCCCTGCCCTGTGGAAACTACGCTAAATCTCATCGGTAGCAAGTGGAAATTGCTAATTGTGAGGGATTTGCTAAAAGAAAAACGGCGATTCGGAGAGCTAAAAAAGTCCATAAGCGCGAGTAAAAATCAAATCATAAGCCAAAATGTCCTAACGCAAAATCTGCGTGAGCTAGAGAGTGCGGGAATCATCAAACGCAAGGTGTATGCGGAAGTCCCGCCCAAAGTGGAGTATTCACTAACGGAGCTAGGGCAGAATCTTAGTGCCGTTGTGGCGAGTTTGGAGCATTTTGGCAGGGAATATCAAGGGCATTTGTGAGAATGAAATTTGCTTAAAAATCGTTTTTTAGGCTAGTATTTTTTCGATAAACGCCTTATTTGGGGCGCAAAAACAACAAAAAGGCATAATTATGCAAGATTCTAGGCAGACTTGGAGTAGCACTTTAGCCTACATACTCACGGTGGCGGGGGCTACGATAGGATTTGGGGCGACTTGGCGATTCCCCTACCTTGTGGGCGAAAATGGTGGCGCGGCGTTTGTGTTGGTGTTTTGCGTGGCGATGATTCTTATTGGAATCCCCGTGATTTTGGTGGAAAATGTCATAGGACGCAGGGCGCAGAAAAATAGCGTGGATTGCTTTGGAGGCGAATCGCAAGGCAAAGCGTGGCGCGCGGTTGGCTATTTGGGGCTTTTAGGGAGCTTTGGAATAATGGCTTATTATATGGTGCTTGGTGGCTGGGTTTTGGTGTATATTTATAATCTTATTTTTGGCGATTTTAACCTATCATCGCCTGTTAGCAAAGAATACACAAACGCATTTTACACGCAAAATATCGAGCATAATCCGCTATTTATCGGCATTTTTACCACACTTTTTGTGGTGCTAAACTATATCATTTTAAAGCGCGGAATCATCGATGGCATAGAAAAGGCGGTGAAATTTTTAATGCCTTTGCTTTTTTTGTGCCTCATCATCGTAATCGTGCGGAATCTAAGCTTAGAGGGCGCATTTGAGGGCGTGAAATTTTATTTAAGCCCTGATTTTAGCAAAATCACCCCAAAACTTTTTATCGATGTGTTGGGGCAGGTATTTTTCGCGCTTTCGCTTGGCTTTGGCGTGATGATAACGCTTTCATCTCATCTTAAAAAAGATGAAAATCTCATTAAAACCGCTACATACACGGGAATTTTAAACACCATTATCGCCATTTTGGCGGGATTTATGATATTTCCAGCCCTTTTTAGCGCGGGACTAACGCCTGATAAAGGTCCATCGCTTGTCTTTGAAACGCTACCCATAGCCTTTTCGTATGTGAAATTTGGCACTTTTATATGCGCTTTATTTTTTATCTTACTGCTTGTGGCTGCGCTCACAACAAGTTTGCCAATCTATCAAGTCATTATTAGTGTGTTAGAAGAGAAATTTAAACTTGCCAAAAGCACCGCAATCAATCTCACTTTAGGTGGAATTTTTGTGCTTGGCAATCTACCCTGCATACTCTCTTATGGGGCTTGGCGCGACATAAAAATCGTGGGGAATAAAAATATTTTTGATAGCTTTGATTTTATCAGTGGCAATGTGCTTTTCGTGCTTACGGCGTTTTTGTGCTGTGTGTATGTGGGGTGGGTGATGAAAGATAAGGCGATAGATGAGATTAGCAACAACGGCAAAATTCAAAGCAAGTGGATAAAAGTGTGGTTTTATTATGTGAAATTTGTCGTGCCTGTGGTGATT
>JBNMHH010000067.1:0-8722 GCA_050872665.1 Helicobacteraceae bacterium | reverse complement strand
TATCTTTTAGGCGCAGGATTATATCCACACCTGCGAGATTCACGCCCAAATCACGCGTGAGGCGCAAAATCACTTTGATTTTATCAATGTCTTTTTGCGAGTAAAGGCGCATTTTGCCATCTGTGCGGCTTGGCTCAATTAAGCCCTCTTTTTCGTATTGGCGCAAAGTCTGCGGGTGAATGGATAGGATTTTTGCCACCACGCTTATCAAAAATACAGGTTCTTCGTAGCTATACATTTTTCGCTCCTCTCTAATCTGGTAATTTTTTGAGTGCTTCTATGAGCGCGGAATCTAGGCTTTCCACAAGCGGATTTTCTATATTTGCGATGAGATACAAATCGCCAATCACGCTATTTTTGCGATTTTTTAGCCCTTGCTCTTTGACGCGGAATTTTTGGTTATTTTTCGTATTTTGCGGGATTGTGAGGGTAACTTCTTTATAAGGCGTTTGCACTTTCACTTTGCCCCCAAAGAGCGCAGTTTTTAGCGGAATGGCAATGCGTTTTGTGAGTGCGTCATCTTTTATTTCATACTCGTTGCTTGGTGCGATATTCACGCGCAAAAACAAATCCCCCGCGCTATTTCGCCCCCTTTTGCCCTTGCCTTTGACGCGGAGTTTTTCGCCATTTTTGATTCCCGCTGGAATCTTCACATCAAAATTCCCCTCCATATAGTGATAATTCCCGCCAAGCAGGGCAGATTCAAAAGGAATGGTAATGTCTTTTTGAATATCAAGCGATTCGCTAAAGTCCCCAAAGTCGCTAAACCCGCTATTTGTGCCGAATCCGCCGAATCCTCCGCTAGAAAATCCGCCACTGCTAAATCCGCCAAAGCCCCCTTTTGCGCCGAATCCTCCGCCAAAAATCTGGCTTAAAATGTCATCTAAATTGATATTTTGATTGCTTCGCGCAAAGTCGCTGAAATTCTGTCCGCCAAACATCGAATCGCCAAATTGGTCGTATTGTGCGCGTTTTTTCTCATCGCTCAAAATCTCATACGCCGCGTTAATCTCTTTAAATTTTTCCTCCGCGTCCTTTGCTTTGTTAATGTCGGGGTGATATTGCCTTGCTAGTTTGCGATAGGCTTTTTTGATTTCATCTTGGGTGGCGTTTTGTGCCACGCCTAGCGTTGTGTATAAACTTTTTTCCAAAATAAAACTCCTAAATTTTTTAAGAAAATTAAGCGCAATTATATCATAAAAGTTTATAGCTTTAGACTAAAGTTTTAAAAAATGCGAGATTAAAATAGATTGCTTCGGGCATTGCCCTCGCAATGACGGATTAAGGTTTGGATTGCTTCGTATTCTACGAATACTCGCAATGACAGGTTGCGTAAAGATTAAAACTAAAAATGTTAAACTTTATAAAATGCAGAATCATAACAAAGAGATTAAAAATCGCAGGTGGCAAATCTACACCAAGCGCAGATTTGCATTTTTAAGATTACCACTCAATAGTGCCACTTGTAGATAGTGGAATAAGTCTATTGCCCCAATCACCACTGCTTTGATATGAGGCTTTTAATCCATCGCAGAAGTCTCCTCGTCCTTTTTTGATGTCATTTTTATTTGTTTGTCCAAGGTTATTTGGGGCAAATATCATATATCCATTAAATACGCCAAGTAGAGCACCACAACCGGCTTTACCTGACGCTCCGTTGCTTTGTATTACATTGCCGATAGGTTCAACGGCTCTTCTTTCAAATGTCCCATCAAATGTAGTCCCAACATCTTGAGCCATTTGTCCAAATACGCCTGTGTTGCCACCACCAACTTTCCATCTATCTCCAGCAACACCACTAATCATTAGTATCCATTCACCCCAAGGTGTTGTGAAGCCAGTTTGTTGGTCTGCTACTTTTTTGTTTGGGTCGGGTGCAAAATCAGCTTTGGTATCGATATTATCCGCAAATACCTTTGCTACGATTTGCTTTTGCATAGTGGAAGCATCACTTCTTGCTGAAGCTACCTGAGCATCTGTCCTAGATGCAATGAATCTAGGCACCGCAACCGCCGCCAAAACGCCCAAAATAACAATAACAAATACTAGCTCAATCATACTAAAACCACTTCTTTTTATTTGTGCTTTCATAATATCCTCCTTTAAGATTTAGATTTTTGTATTCAAGCACTAAATACGAGCGGAATTATAAACCCCCCCCTTAAATTTTTCTTAAATAAAAAGTAAATTATGAGAAATTGTTGCCTAGTTTTTATAAAAAATGTAAAAAAATTCAGCGTAGAAGTGTAGATTCGTGGGAGCAGATTTGGATTCATAAAAAATTGTTATGAAAAATTTATATATTTTTTAGTGGCGAGATTTTAGCATAGATTTCACTCTATGATTTCCTCCACAAAATACAGCGGACGGCGTTTGGTTTCGCGGTAGATTTTGCCTATGTATTCGCCGATGATTCCTAGCCCTAAGAGCTGAATCCCGCCTAAGAAATACATTGAGACTACCATTGATGTCCAGCCGCTCACCGCCGCCCCCATAGCCTTTGTCAGCAACGCCCACACGCCCACACAAAAGCTAAAAAGCGAGATTAGTGCGCCTATTAGCGTTAGGATTCGCAGTGGTTTTATGCTAAAGCTAGTGATTCCGTCAATGGCAAAGCTAAGCATTTTGAAAAATGGATATTTGGATTGCCCTGCCACACGCGCGGAGCGTTTGTAATATAGCTTTGTGGATTTAAATCCAAGTAGTGGCACGATTCCACGCAAAAAGAGATTCACCTCGCTAAATTCTAGCAAATGCCCTAAAGCGCGGTTTGAAAGCAGTCGATAATCCGCGTGATTATACACAATATCCACGCCCAAAATTTTCATCAGCCGATAAAACGCCGTAGCGGTGAATCGCTTAAAAAAGCTATCCTCTTTTCTATCATTGCGAACGCCATAAATCACCTCGTAGCCACTCGCAAAAGATTCCACAAATCTATCAAGCAAATTTATATCATCTTGCAAATCGCAATCCATACTCACCACACAATCGCATTTATCTTTTGCGTAAGCTAATCCCGCAAGTAGCGCGTTTTGGTGTCCTTTGTTTGTGCTAAGGCTCACAATCTGCATTAGCTTTGTTTTATGCTTTTTTAGCAAATTTAGCGTGTTATCCTTGCTTCCGTCATTTACAAAAATGATTTTGCTTTTTTTGCTAACCGCGCCACAATCGATTAAATCTATCATTTTTGCGCCAATTTTTTCCATACTTAGCTTGATAATTTCCTCTTCGTTGTAGCAAGGAATCACCAAGTATAAAATAGGAATTGTTTTTAATTTTTTGACATTTTTTGCCGAATCTTTCATAATTTGCTCCAAAATTTCACAAGTATTTCACAAACATTTTATTAGAATTCCGCTTTGTAAATATTTAAAAAAAGGATAAATTATGAAAAATATCATTTTAGCAATTTCATTTAGTGTGTTTTTCGTGGCGTGTAGCGCGACTTACACAGAGGAATCATTGCGCGGCGATTTTCAAATGGAGGATTTTAGAAACGCTTATAGCCAAAGCGCGGAAAAGACAGATTCGCTATATGAAGTTTTTAATGATAGCGAGTTAAAGTCTTTGATTCGCACTGCGCTTAGCCAAAATAGCGATATTTTCATCTATGAGACGCGAATCAAATCCGCCGAATCGCAAGTGCGATTAGCCATATCAAAGCAGATTCCTAGCATTGATGCAAGTGCGAGTTATAATTACAATGGCGATTCGACAATCAATACGAGCCTTATGGCGTCTTGGGAGTTAGATATTTTTGGCAAATACGCCTCCGCAACGGACGCGCAATATGAAAATCTATCCGTTGCAAAAAGCAATCTAAAATACTTTCAAATCTCTCTAATTAGCGACATTGCCCTAGCGTATTTTAATCTCAAATATATGCAAAATAATATCATCGTTACCAAAGAGCGCATTGTGAATTACCGCGAAATGCTTAATCTTATGGATTCAATGTATAAGGGCGGTTTGGTTAGCTTTAGCGACTTTTTGGAGCGAAAAATGGACTTGCAAAGCGAGGAGCAAAGCCTAAATACGCTACTAAATGAATATGAGGCGCAGAAAAATGAGATTCGCGTGCTAATTAACAATCGCAATTATGGCTTTAATGATGAAAGCGTTTTGGCAAAAGTCGATGATAATGCCTTGCAGGAGGGATTTTACGGCGGACATTTTGATAATCTGCCAAGCGCGGAAGTGCCAAATTTCAATGTGAATCTTAGCTCAAGCGCAAATATCATTCTAAAACGCCCCGATATTTCCGCGCAAATCGCCTCTCTAAATGCCGCCGTGCATAATCTAAACTCCGCCAAAGCGCAAATGTATCCCACGCTAAATCTTAGCGGTTCGCTAGGCAAGGCGTTTTTGCAACCTGCGGAGTTTGTGTATAGCATTGTGGCGAGTTTGGCAATGCCACTCTTTTCGCGCTTTGAGATTTATGAAAATGTAAAAATCAGCGATTACACGCGCTTAGAGGCTTATTATACTTTGCAAAAGGGCGTAAATACGGCGTTTAGCGAGATTGAAAATGCCATTTACTCGCTTGAGACAAATAAGGCGAATCTAAAAACGAGCTTTGAAATTCTCTCCCAAAATAAGGAAGTTTTAGAGCTTTTAAGTGAGAGTTTCAAACTTGGACTAATTGATAGCGCGGAGTATTTACTTGCAATCAACAATCACCTTGCAATGGTGAAATCAAGCAATACTTCGCATTTTAATACCATTAGCGCAATCATTTATTTATATCGCTCTATCGGTGGCAATGATAGCGATATAAAAATCGCAGATTTAGGCGAATCTAATGGCGAATCGAGTGTAGATTCAAGCGAATCTGCGGTGGATTCGAGTGCGAATACAAGCGATTCGGGCGAATCAAATGGCGAATCGAATGCAGATTCAAACGAATCTGCCGAATCTCGCAATGACGAGGTAAAATCAAATTCAACAAAAGGACAAGACAATGAATAACATTTACAAAACCATAAGACCCAGCTATAAAGGTAGCAAGAAAAAAATCATCGCCATTATCGTAGCGGTGGCAGTGGTGGCAATCGTGGCGGTATTTATTATGCTAGGATTTAGCAAAGGCGAAACGCACTATATCACGCAAAAGCCCACTATTGGCGACATTAGCCAAGATGTAAGCGCGACAGGCACACTTGAGCCTACCGACACCGTTGAGGTGGGTAGCCAAATCTCAGGCACGATTTATGAAGTGCTTGTCGATGTCAATGATGAGGTGAAAAAAGGGCAGATTTTGGCAAAAATCGACCCTGAGAAATTAGAGCAATCCGTGGATAATTATGAAGCGCAGTTGCAAAGTGCAAGGGCAGAGCTAACAAGCGCGGAGGTTACGCTAGAGAATAAAAAATGGACTTATGAAAACTATAAAAATCTCTTTGATAGCACGGGAGGCAAATCGCCCTCACAGCTCCAGCTAAAAACCGCTGAGTTAGAGTATAAAAGTGCGTTAGCAAATATTGACATAAAAAAGGCTTCGATTCGACAGCTCGAAACCTCGCTAAAAAGCGCAAAAATCGATGTGAAAAACTCTATCATCACAAGCCCTACAAATGGCATTATTTTATCGCGTTCAATCGACCCGGGGCAGACCGTGGCTGCGAGTTTTTCAACGCCGACACTTTTTACAATCGCCCAAGATTTAACCAAAATGAAGCTAACTTCTAGCGTCCTAGAAGCAGATGTCGGGCGTGTGAAAGAAAATCAAGAGGTGGAATTTAGCGTAGATGCTTACCCAAATGAAAAATTCATAGCAAAAGTCGCTAAAGTCAATTTCGCTGATTCAAGCTCGACAAGCAGTAGCAGTAGCTCATCTAGCTCTACTACTAGCTCAAATATCATAAGCTACGAGGTTACCACTTATGTGGATAATTCGCAATTATTATTGCGTCCCGGAATGAGCGCGACAGCCACCATAAAAACGGCAGCCGTTAAAAACGCGCTAATTATTCCATATCAAGCATTGCTTTTTACGCCAAGCAAAACAGAGAGCAAAAAAAGTAGTGGTAGCGCAATGCCGATGATGGGACCGCCAAAACGCGATAGGCGTTCGTATTCTGGCGTGGGGAATAAGGGCAGTGTGTGGATTTTGGAAAATGGTGCGCCTAAGCAAGTAGAGATTGACATAGGCATTACAAACGGCAAAAGTGCGCAGGTGCTATCCAATAATCTAAGCGCGGATTCGCTAGTGATTATACAAAAAGATGACAGCAAAAAATAGCGATTTTGGCGTCCTACCCGTCATTGCGAAGCGATTTTATAGAATCACCAAAGCAATCCATAAAAAAATGGATTGCCACGACTTTGCTATGCAAAGTCTCGCAATGACGAAGTGTGGTGCGATTCGCTAAATTATGGGAGCGAAAAATGTTTATAAAACTAACAAATATCACCAAAACTTATGGTGAGGGGACAAACGCGTTTCGTGCGCTAAAGGGCGTGAATTTAGAGATTGACAAAGGCGATTTTGTCGCGCTTATGGGACCAAGTGGCTCTGGCAAAAGCACAATGGCAAATATTTTGGGCTGCCTTGATACCGCCACAAGCGGGGAATATCTCTTTGAAGATGTGAGCGTTTCAAAGCTGACACGCAATGAAAGGGCTTTGCTACGGCGACATTTTATTGGATTCATATTTCAAGGATTTAATCTTTTGCCACGCACCACCGCGCTAGAAAATGTCGAATTGCCCCTTTTATATCGTGGAGTGCCAAAGGCAGAACGGCAAAAAGTCGCACTCGAATCGCTAAAAATGGTAGGATTGGACGGCTGGGAAAATCACACTTCAAATAAACTTAGTGGCGGACAGCAACAGCGCGTAGCGATTGCAAGGGCGATTGCAAGTAAGCCATTATTTTTACTAGCGGACGAACCCACAGGAAACCTCGACACAAAGCGCAGTGTGGAGATTATGCAGATTTTGCAATGGCTAAATAAGGATTTAGGAATCACCATTTTAATGGTTACGCACGAGAGCGATATGGCAGCTTATGCGAGTAGGGAAGTGCATTTTTTGGACGGCAATATCGATGAATCCAAAGGGCGAAATAATAAAAATAATGCCGTTGCTAGTGCTAACACTAGCGCGAATTAAAAGGAGAATGCGATGATTTTAAATGCGTTTGCGTTGGCGTTTCGGCAGATTCGCCGTAATGCTTTGAGGGCGTTTTTGACAATGCTAGGCATAATAATTGGCGTAAGTAGCGTGATTGTGATGATTACGCTGGGGAATGGAATGAGTGTGCAAGTAAAGCAAAATATCGCAAGTCTTGGGAATAATTTGCTTATGCTTATGCCTGCGCGTGGGCTTGATACGGCAGGACAGAGCCTAAGGCGATATTTTAACGAGCAAGAAGTAGATATGATTCGCAATCGAATCTATGGCATTAACGCGCTAAGTGCCGTAGGGCAGGGGACTTCACTCGTGCAGTATAAGCAAAGTGCGCGTGAGAGTGAGACTTTGGGCGTTGAGAGTGAGTATTTTATCGTGGCAAATTGGGAGATTGAAAATGGGCGCGAGTTTAGCGACAATGACTATAAAAGTGGCGCAAATGTCTGTATCATCGGCTCTAGCGTAACAAAAGAGCTTTTTGCTAGGGCGAATCCGCTGGGTGAAAAACTAAAAATCGGCAACAAGCACGGAAGTCTAATTTGCGAAGTTGTCGGCACACTAAAGGAAAAAGGGCAGGGCGGAATGAGTGACCAAGATGAAATCGTGCTTTTTCCGCTAAAATCCTACCTGCGCACTTTAGGCAAGGAAAAAAGCTCTATCAATAATATCAAGCAGGTGCTGATTTCGCTAAAGGACGGCGTGGATTCCAAGCAAAAGACAAATGAGATTAAGAGCCTTTTGCGCGAGATTCGAGGCATTGATAAAAGTGGCAAGGTGGATAACTTTGAGATTCGCGACACCAAGCAGTTTGAAGAGGCGATGACTAGCACAATGGCTATGCTGACGCTTTTTATCGGCTCGATTGCGGGGGTAAGCCTCATCGTGGGCGGGATTGGCATTATGAATATTATGCTAGTCTCTGTAACCGAGCGCACCAAAGAAATCGGCACACGCCTTGCAATCGGCGCATTGGAGAGCGAAGTGCTGTTGCAATTCCTAATCGAATCCATTGTGATAAGCTCGATAGGCGGGGTGATAGGCATAATACTTGCATTCATCATATCGCTGGTGCTTTGTATCGTAATGGAGATTCCATTCGTATTTGGCGTGGGAATCGCGATTGTAGCGTTTGTATTTTCAGGCTTTTTGGGAGTGCTATTTGGGTATCTACCCGCAAGAAGGGCGTCAAAGCTAAATCCTATTGACGCGTTAAGGCACGAATAAAAGGCGCGTTTGTGGGCAATTTGTTCTGGGGTATGCGATTTTGCAGATTTTGGAATTTTCGGGGTTTCGCAGACCTCAAGTCTAGTCTCAACCCCAAAAATTCCAAAAAACTACAAAAGCCACACCGCCATTACTTCGACTGCGATTCGTTACACGAATCGACTACAAATCAAACCTTTTTCGTCATACTGAGCGAAACGCAGCGTAGCGAAGTATCCAAAGCAAAAGACTTAAAATAATAAATTTTATCGTTTTGGTAAAAAATGTTGTGCAAAAGTTACCAAAACTCACTTTTTTATATAAAATTTGTTGGATTTATAAGTGGATTGCTTCGAGCTATCGCCCTAGCAATGACGAAATATTT
>JBNMHH010000066.1:0-8755 GCA_050872665.1 Helicobacteraceae bacterium | reverse complement strand
GGGAAATCAAAAAGGCGGATAGATTCATACAACTTGCTTTGCAGTCTTCAAAAGAAGCTATGGAAGATTCGGGCATTTTGGAATGCAAGGACATTGATTTTGAGCGATTCGGCACGAGTTCAGGCTCTGGAATCGGCGGATCGGGCAATATCGAAAAAAATTCCATAGCTTGTTTTGAAAAAGGTCCAAGGCGAATCAATCCGTTTTTTATCCCCAGCGCGTTAGTAAATATGGTGGGCGGATTCGTATCTATCGAATATGGGCTAAAAGGTCCTACTTTGGCGAGTGTAACGGCGTGTGCCGCGGGGAATCACGCTATTATCGAGGCGTATAAAACAATAATGCTAGGTGGCGCGGATAGAATGTTAGCAATCGGCGCGGAATCTGCCATTTGCCCTGTGGGAATCGGCGGATTCGCCTCGATGAAAGCATTAAGCACACGCAACGATGACCCGCAAACCGCCTCTCGTCCGTTTGACAACGACAGAGACGGCTTTGTAATGGGCGAGGGTGCGGCGTCTTTGTTGCTTGAATCCTACGACTTGGCGAAAAAACGCGGTGCGAAAATCTACGCCGAACTTATAGGCTTTGGCGAAAGTGGTGATGCGAATCATATCACAACCCCTGCGCCAAACGGCGAGGGCGCATTCCGCGCGATGAAAGCCGCGCTTTCTATGGCAAATACCAAAGTCGATTATATCAACGCACACGGCACTAGCACGAAGTATAACGATTTATACGAAACTATTGCGATTAAAAATGTCTTTGGTGGCAAGGACAATGTCCCGCCCATTAGCTCGACAAAAGGGCAGATTGGGCATTGCTTGGGTGCGGCAGGTGCGATTGAGGCGGCGATTAGCATTCTATCGATGAAGCATTCCGTCCTGCCACCCACGATAAATCAAATCACAAAAGACCCTGAGTGCGATTTGGACTATATCCCAAATACCGCGCGGGACGCGAAAGTCGAATGCGTGATGAGTAACTCATTTGGCTTTGGCGGGACAAACGCCGTTGTGATTTTCAAGAAAGTGTAGATTTTTGTAATCAATGCGATGCCGAATCGTGGCGAATCTAGCGTAGATTCAATGCAGATTCGGCGCATAAATTTTATAAAAAGGTGTGAATCGTGCTAACTTATTTAGATTTCGAGCAAAAGCTAAAAAATATCCAAGATGACATAGAATCCGCCGTATTTCGTGGCGATATTCACGCACAAGAGATTCTAAGCAAAGAGTTAGAAAAAGAAGTTAGCAAGGTTTATAGCAATCTAACCGATTACCAAAAGTTACAACTTGCACGCCACCCCGATAGACCTTACTCTATGGACTATATCGAGCTGATTTTGACGGACGCTTACGAGATTCACGGCGATAGGCATTATAAAGATGATTTGGCGATTGTGAGCTTTATTGGCAAGATTGGCGGACAGAGTGCGATGGTGATTGCGGAGGAAAAGGGCAGAGGCACGAAAAATAAAATCGCGCGAAATTTTGGTATGCCAAATCCAGAGGGCTATCGCAAAGCCCTGCGCGTGGCAAAAATCGCGGAAAAATTCGAGCTACCCATTTTAATGCTTGTGGATACCGCAGGGGCGTATCCGGGCGTGGGTGCGGAGGAGCGAGGGCAAAGTGAGGCGATAGCCAAAAATTTGCAGGAATTTAGTGCGCTAAAAACGCCCACAGTCGCCGTTGTGATAGGTGAGGGCGGTAGCGGAGGCGCACTTGCCATAAGCGTGGCAGATAGATTAGCAATGATGGAATATTCCGTGTTTAGCGTGATTTCGCCTGAGGGTTGCTCGGCGATTTTGTGGAATGATTCACTCAAAGTGGAAAATGCCACCAAATCGCTTAAAATTATCCCCGAATATTTGCACGATATGAAGTTAATTGATGATGTCATTAAAGAGCCGTCAGTGGGCGCACACAGAGACAAAGTCGGCGCAGCAGAGGAAATCAAAAGCTACTTTTTAACCGCAATCAAAGAGATAAAAAAAGACAAGGATTATATCGCCAAGCGATTCGATAAAATTATGGCGTATGGGGTCTTTGCGGAAAAATAAAGGGACAATTTGTGTCTTTGGTATGCAATTTCGCACTTGTAAGAATTTTTGGGATTTCGCAGACTCCAAGTCTAGTCTCAATCCCAAAAATTCTTACAAATACAAAAGCCACACCGCCATTACTTCGATTGTGATTCGCCTTGCGAATCAGCTACGAATCAAGCGCGAATCTGCAATTCTCGTCATTGCGAGGCGAATCATAGATTCGCCGAAGCAATCCACAATAAAAAATAAAATAGATTGCCACGATTTTGCTACGCAAAATCTCGCAATGACGAGGTGGGACAGATTTGTCATTGCGAGAAAATGCGCGTAGCGAATTTTCGTGGCAATCAAAAAAAAATAAAAATTATCGATTGCCTTTGGACAAAGCCCTCGCAATGACAAATCTTGCGTCATACTGAGCCTTTGCAAAAGGCGAAATATCCATTTAATAATAATCCACAAATTACTTATAATTCACTTACTTTAAACGGAATCTATAAGTAATCTTGGATTGTTTTTACCAATCCTCCACAAAAACTTTAAAATTTTTTCACAAATTTAAGCAAAATTTTATTTAAACCCATTAGAATTACGCCATTATTTTTTTAAGATAAATTTAAAGGGTTTAAATGATAAGCAATATAGCAAGTCATATTTTCGCAGAATATAAAAGCATAGATTGTTGCAAATCCACTAAATCTACGCTAAATTTTATGCGAATCAAAAACGCGAATCTTATAGATTTCACTAGATTCGCATTCCCCCCCCCCCAAGTGTTTTGCCACACTTTCTAAAATATCACCATATCTTTTTTATCTTTTCTATTTTTTCACACTCCACTTAAAGGGGTTAAAATGATAGCTTAATCTGTATTAGCATAATTGCGTGTGATAAAAGTCGGCGAGATATATAAAAGTGCCTTTAGGCAATATTTTAAACAAAGGAGAAAAAATGAAAAAATCAATCAAAAAGTTAGCAATCGCTTCAATGATTGCAATGGTAATAAATGGCGGTATAGTAAATGCAAATGAAAGCGAAAGTAAAACAAAGAAACACCCAAGAGAATATCTAACACTAAAAATAGATAGCAATGCAAAAACAGGTGGATTCTTTGGTGGTGAGATTGGGGTAGGCTTACATACAGTTTATCATAATGTAGGCGGTATGCAAACAATCTCTAATCCTCCCTCTTTTAACATCAATCTAATCGGTGGCTATCAATGGTATTTCTATAATCACCCTAACTTTTCATTAGGCGTTAGAGCTAAGGGATATTTAGGTTATGGCTACAAAAAGTTTTCAATAAAAAATAGCAACAACGACTATTATTATGGTAGTAGCAATGAGTTTAACATCGGTTCAGAATTACAATTTCTATGGGACTTCCTAAATATCGATAAACACTCATTGGGTATTCACTTATCACCTATTGGATTTGATATAAATGTTGCAATAGATAATGAAAGATTTGAAATAAATAGTTCTGCTGTTAATCCTGGCAAAAACACTAAGGTTACTACAAGACCTAACTATACAGTTAGCACAGGCATTCATTACTACTATGATGCAAATCATCAGTTGTTTTTAGATTATAAGTATCTTGTAAATAATACATATAATGATAATTATGATTTTAACACTAGGTTAAAACACCAATTTATGTTTGGCTATTCTTATAAGTTTTAAAATAATTTTATAGTATCCACCCTAAAAAAGGTGGATATTTGGTTAGCACCTGCCGTTTTCATATAT
Organism: Helicobacteraceae bacterium; assembly: GCA_050872665.1. GTDB lineage: Bacteria > Campylobacterota > Campylobacteria > Campylobacterales > Helicobacteraceae > NHYM01. The sequence continues at coordinate 4,956 of JBNMHH010000066.1, read as the reverse complement.
TCTTGAATCGCCATTACTTCATTCATCTTGCCATCTTTGATATAGTTACCATAGGTATTTGTAGCAGATTTGTCCTCTAATGCTTTGCTAACATCTATTTTTAGATTATATTCAGACCGTAATAGCCCACTAGCATATTTGAGTTTGTCATTGCCAAAGGCATAATCTACTGCTGCACCAGCTTGAGTGGATAGATAATCACTAAATTCTCTTTTTTTAGCTTCACATAATGTATCAAATCCACCCAAAGAAAAAGTAGCTTTACTACCACAGATTCCTGCACCAAATTTAGGTAAGTTACAAAAATCATCATAACTTAGCCCATCAAAATTCATACCAAAGCAAACATCCAAAAAATTCATTGCCGAGCTTAGTAATTCTCCAAATTGATTATCTAAGAGGGAATCAAGGATATTTCCTGTTGCACCACTAAGACAATCTATCACGGACATATTCACAAATGCCAAATCTTTGTTTTGACAATTTATTAAATCACCAAAATGCTATAAGCCTAATTAGCTATCGCGCTTTTTAGGACTACAAGTAGCGAAAAGGCTAGTGTCAATAAGCCAAAAATCAATAAAAACATACTCATTCCATTTCCTCCAATTCATCTAATCTTTTATCAAATGCTCTATTTGCAAAGAAAACTATAAACCCTAACAATACAAATCCAATAAAAGATGCAACACCTAATTTTAGACTAATATCATCAAAGTTGATTGCTACATAGCTTACAATACCAAAGATTCCAGCTAAGCAGGTAAAAATTAGAGTTTTTAAAAAATCTAACCTTACTTTTAATCGCTCTTTTCTACTCATTTGTATCCTATGCAGTGCATTTTTGGCAAAATAATAGCGCAAAATACCTAATTTGTCAAAATTGTCAAAAGTTTTGCGTTGCTACTTTGGATTACCTTGAATTGTCTTACCAAATCTCACAAATGCCAAATCTTTTTAGATTCTACGGTATAATTTTGCCTTTAAAATTACGCTAAAGGTTAGAGCATTTTGAAAATTTTTATCGTGCTATTTACATTTTTTACACTCGCACTTTACGCACAGCAAGGCGATTCAACGCCTATTTCAAAAGATTCAAACCCTAGCGATTCGACACCAAGCGATTCAAAGCCCTACATTTCCATAGACGGCAATATTAAATACAAAAATTTAAAGCATTTTGATTATGTGAATCCCAATGCGCCCAAAGGTGGCACTCTAAAAGCCGCTGCCATAGGCACTTTTGATAGCCTAAATAATTTTAGCCTAAAAGGCAATAAAGCCGAAGGTTTGGAGTTGATTTACGATACACTCACCGTGCAAAGCAAAGATGAGCCTTTTAGCGAGTATGGTTTGATTGCCGAATCGATTGCGCTATGCCCAAAAAAGGATTGCGTGATTTTTACGATTAACAAAAATGCAAGGTTTAATGACGGAGTGCGCGTGAAGCCCAGCGATGTGAAGTTTAGCTTTGAGGTGCTGATGAAGTATGGCAATCCGCTTATTAAGCAGTATTACGCCGATGTGAGCGCGGTTTCGCTAGTGGGAGCAGATAAAATCAAATTTAGCTTTAAAAGTGGCGATAACCGCGAGTTGCCTTTGATTTTAGGACAGCTTAGCGTGTTGCCCGAGCATTTTTACAAGGATAAGGATTTTAATGACCCTTTGCTAGTCCCGCTAGGCAGTGGCGCGTATAAAATTAAGAGTTTTGAAGTCGGGCGCAAGATAACTTATGAGCGCGTGAAAGACTATTGGGCGCAAAATCACCCCACGCGAATCGGGCTTTTTAACTTTGATGAGGTAGTTTATGAATACTACAAGGACGAAAATGTCGCGCTACTCGCATTTAAAAGCGGTGCGTTTGACTATCGCTTGGAAAATAGCGCGAAAGTGTGGGCGATAGGCTATGAGGGCAAGGCATTGCAAAATCAAAGCCTAAAAAAAGTCGCATTCAAACACGCGCTTCCTAGCGGTATGCAGGGCTTTTTTATGAATACAAAGCGTGAGGTTTTTAGCGATATAAATCTGCGTGAGGCGATAAACTACGCCTTTGATTTTGAGTGGAGCAATAAAAATCTCTTTTTTAGCCAATACACGCGCACAAAAAGCTATTTTGATAACTCTATTTTCGCATCAAGCGGGATTCCGCAAGGCAAAGAATTAGAGATTTTGCGTGGCTTGGGCGTGGATTCACATATCTTAACTACGCCTTTTCAAAGCGTAGAGTTTAAAAATGCCAAAGAGAAGCGCGAATCGCTTTTAAAAGCGCAAGAAATCCTAAAAAGCGCAGGATACACAAAGAAAAATAATCGCCTTTTTAAGGGCGATTCGCAGGTGAAATTTGAGATTTTGCTAGTCTCAAAGGCAATGGAGCGCGTGGTTTTGCCATTTATCGCAAATCTTAAGATTTTAGGCATTGAGGCGAGTTTGCGGAGCATTGACTTGGGGAGCTACATAAATCGCGTGAATAATTTTGACTACGATATGATTGTCGCGGTGATTCCGCAATCGCTGTTTCCGGGCAATGAGCAGCGATATTTTTGGAGTAGCCAGAGTGCGAATACAAATGGCTCACGCAATTTTGCGCGAATCGAGTCGCCCATAATCGACAAGCTAGTGGAAAATATCATAAATGCCAAAGATAGCGATTCGCAGGTGGCAAATGTCCGTGCGCTAGATAGGATTTTGCTGTGGGGATATTATGTCGTGCCACATTTTCACTCGCGCGAATTTCGCGTGGCGTATTATGATAAGTTTGAATATCCGCAAGTGTCGCCACTATATGACTTTGATATTTTCAGCTGGTGGGCGAAAAATGAAAGTAAAGCATATTAGGATTTAACTAATGCGTGATTATATCTTAAAGCGAATCTTGTTGTTAATTCCCACGCTATTTGGCATAATGTGCATAAATTTCGCCATTATACAGCTATCCCCGGGTGGTCCTATTGAGCTACTCATATCCAAGCACAGCCAAGTAGCGTCAAATGAGCTAAATCAGGCGAGTTTAGCCGATAATCTTTATCAAGGCAGAATGGGCGTGAGCGATGAAAGTATTGAGGAGCTAAAAAAACTCTACGGCTTTGATAAGCCCATAGTGGCGCGGTTTTTTAAGATGATAGGCGATTATGTCCGCTTTGATTTTGGAGAGAGTTTTTATCGCAAAAGTAGCGTGGTGGAGATTATCAAAGAAAAACTGCCCGTATCTATTTCGCTTGGCGTCTTTAGCACACTTTTGATTTATCTTATTTCCATTCCGCTTGGCATTGCAAAGGCTACTCGCAACGGCTCTAAATTTGACACCATTTCAAGCATTATCATAATCTTTGCTTACTCGCTCCCTGCGTTTATTTTGGCGATTTTGCTAATTATTTTATTTTGCGGTGGGAATTATTTGGATATTTTTCCACTAAAGGGCATTGTGAGCGATGATTTTGCCGAGATTAGCGCGTTTGGTAAGGTTAAGGATTATCTTTGGCATATTACTCTGCCTGTTTTTTGTATCACAATCAGCGGATTTGCCACGCTGGGGCTTTTGGTGAAAAATTCATTTTTAGATGAGATAAATAAGCAATATGTCCTAGTGGCGCGGACAAAGGGTTTGAGCGAATCGCAAGTGATTTATCGGCATATTTTTCGCAATGCAATGTTGCTTGTGATTGCGAGTTTTCCAAGCGCGTTTATGGCTATGTTTTTTAGTGGTTCGCTTATGATTGAGATTATCTTTAGCCTCGATGGGCTGGGGCTTTTGGGCTATGAATCCATCGTCAATAAGGACTATCCTGTGATTTTTTCAACGCTGTATATTTTTACGCTTTTGGGGCTTGTGGTGGGCATCATCAGCGATTTGACTTACGCCTTAGTGGATAGGCGAATCGACTTTGAGGGGCGTGAATGAGCGAGTTTTGGTATCATTTTAAGCGCAAAAAGTTAGCATTTTTTAGTGCGATTTTATTTAGCGTGATTTTTATTTTGAGCCTTTTTGCGCCCTTTATTGCGAATGATAGAGCGATTTTGATTTATAAAGATTCGCGGCTATATTTTCCTATATTTTTTGATTATGTGGAGAGTGATTTTGTGGATTCGCACGAATCGCGCCTAGATTTAAGCGATTCGCGCGAATCTAAAGCCGAATCTACCGCCGATTCAAGCGAATCCACCCACGAATCTAAAGCCGAATCTACCGCCGTTTTTGAATTTGGCATTGATTATAGCGATGCGCATTTTATGGAGATTTTGGGCGATGCTTTTGTGATAAATCCGCTTATTCCTTATTCTTATGACACAATCATTTATGATTTATCCGCGCCACCGCCCAATGCGCTAAGTGTCAAAAATATTTTAGGCACTGATGATAAAGGCAGGGATTTATTTGCTAGACTGCTCTATGGTGTGCGAATTAGCCTTATTTTTGGCATAATTTTAAGTGTGTTAAGTTCGGGAATCGGCATTTGCGTGGGCGCGGTGCAGGGCTTTTATGGGGGCAAAGTGGATATTATCACCCAAAGGCTCGTGGAGATTTGGGCGAGTGTGCCTATTTTGTTCGCGCTGATTGTGATTTCTAGCTTTATTGTGCCGACATTTTGGCGTGTGTTATTTATCGTGCTATTATTTTCGTGGATTACTCTAGTGGGATTCGTCCGCGCGGAGTTCCTACGAGTGCGGAATTTTGACTTTGTGAAAGCCTCCCGTGCGTTAGGTGCGAGTAATTTTAGGATTGCCTTTCGCCACATTCTGCCAAACGCGCTAATTTCCACGACTACTTATTTTCCATTTATCCTAGCTGGGAGCATTGCCACGCTCACGGATTTGGACTTTTTGGGATTCGGGCTACCTAGAGAGTATGCGTCTTTGGGCGAGATTTTAAATCAAGGCAAGGACAATCTAAACGCTCCGCACATAGGGATTATCGGCTTTTTAAGCTTGAGTATTTTGCTTTCACTATTAGTCTTTATC
>JBNMHH010000065.1:0-8853 GCA_050872665.1 Helicobacteraceae bacterium | reverse complement strand
TGCGGTGGATTATTATGATTATGGTGAGTTTCATTTTGTGATTCGCCAAGTGATTGCGGTGGGATTTGGCATTTTGATAATGTGGATTTTATCGCAGATTCCAGCTGATAAACTCATAATGCAGTTAGGTTTTTTTATACTTTTTGTTTCAATTTTATTGCTAGTGATTATGCAGTTTTTACCCGATAACCTTGCGACAAGTGCTGGTGGAGCAAAGCGGTGGATTCGCCTATCTGGTTTTTCTATCGCACCTAGCGAGTATTTTAAGATTGGATTTATTATATTTTTGGCGTGGAGCTTTTCTAGGCGATTCGTAGGACAGCATAGAGAGAGTTTATGGAGCGAGATTCTCACGCTTTTGCCTTACATAATTATCATATTTGGCTTTATCATAACATTTATTTCGGTAATGCAAAATGACTTAGGACAGACGATACTAATGGCTATCATCTTTGGGATAATGCTACTCTTTGCAGGTGGCAGTTTCAAGCTTTTTGGGGTAATCGTGCTAAGTATAATGTTACTTTTTGGCATAGCTGTGATAAGTAGTGCGAATCGTATAGCGCGTGTAAAGGTGTGGTGGGGTAGTGTGCAAGATTATGTGCTTAGCTTTTTGCCACAAAATATCGCTGAAAATATCCGCATAGAGGCGTTGCCAGAGCCTTATCAAATTTATTATTCACTCTCAGCCATAAGCAGTGGCGGATTTTTTGGCAAGGGAATCGGCGATGGCACGATAAAGCTAGGCTTTTTAAGCGAAGTGCATACAGACATAGTTTTGGCGGGATTATGCGAAGAGCTGGGACTTTTGGGACTTTTAATCTTTGTGATAATTTTCGCGCTAATTTTGCAGCGAATCCTACGCATCGCAAATCGCACAAACAACCACATTTACGCGCTATTTTGTATCGGTGTGTGCGTTAGCTTTGGCTTTTCATTTCTCATAAACGCCTTTGGTGTAACGGGCATAATCCCTATCAAAGGCATTGCCGTGCCATTCCTAAGCTACGGCGGAAGTGCGATTTTATCAAGCTGCATTGCGCTTGGAATGGTGCTATCCATAAGCAAAGATAACGATTCGGCGCAAAAAGCGACATAAACACAATATTAAGGACTTTTATGGAAATCACACTTTTGCATTTTACCCCGCTAAATATTTGTAGCAACGCGATTCGCACTTGTTGGCAGAGCTTTGATAAGGGCGATAATGGCGGAGAAAAGGACATTGCGCTAATTGAGCGCGTGGGTAATAAATTTAAGCACAGCTCTACGCTAGAGCATTTGTATTATAATTTTTACATTAAGGGTATTTCTCGCGCGTGTCTGCAGGAGTTAGCGCGTCATCGTCTTGCCTCTTATAGCGTGAAATCCTCGCGCTACACGCTAAAAGAGCTAAAGGCTGAGGATTCGTTTCTGCCGATAAGTGAGAAAAATCTCAAACGCGCCGAGCGATTCATCGTCAAAACGGGCGATGATGAGGTGGATAGTGCGCTTGTGAATGCGCTAGAAAATCTGCGCTTGGTGGTGGCAAGTGGCAAGGCAAATGATATTGCTAAATACGCTATGCCTGAGTGCTACAAGACAGAGCTATCTTGGAGTATAAATGCGCGAAGTTTGCAGAATTTTTTGGCATTGCGCAGTGCAAAAAGTGCGCTGTGGGAGATTCGCACTTTGGCAGAGGCGATTTTTGAGGCATTACCCGATGAGCATAAATTCATCTTTGAATGCTGTATGGCAGATGATAAATCCAATTAGGGCAAAATAAATTTGCCATAATAGTGCCAAAATCCACTTATCCCCGCTTGGCGAATCGATACACACGCTCGGCGTTTATGACTTTGCCACCGCTTGAGATTCCCACAAATCTGCCATTTTCATCAAAGTATGGGAATCCTTGCTCTAATTTTAGCGTCCTACTCGCATTTTTTAGCAAAAATGGACTACTTTGCGCAATCTTACGCGCCTTGATTCGCCCCACGATTTGGGCGTTAATCAGCTCTTTGTGATATAGCTTTGGCGATGAATAGTTGCATAAATCGTCCGTGTAGTGCGTGATTTTTAGCAATGCCAAACTCTCATCGCTATGGACAAGCTCCGCTTTTGCCACGCACACGAGCAAATCGCCGTCTTTCAGCTTTAGCCGTATGTCCTTTGGATAGCCAAGCGTTGCGTCAAACGCCCCTGTAACGATACGATTCGCACTTACAAATACTCCAAACGCCCCGTCATACGCACCCGAATCAAAGTCCATATCGATTTTTACCGCGCCGTTGATAAAATCATCTTTGCTAATCGCCATATAATCCTTTTCGCCTTGCGCAAACAAGGGCGATGCGAGTGGCACAAAAATCACCGCCAATAAAGCCCCCAAAAGCGCAAGTAAAAAAAGGAAAAATTTTCTCACCAGCTTCCCTGCCATAAATTTTCCTTTAAGATTTCTTTAAAAATTGCAAACTTTTAAGCAAATATCGGTAAAATTGCGCTTTTTAAAATCTAAAAATGTGGAGAAAAGTATGGAAAATTTGAAAGTTTATGAGATTGATGAGAAATTTTTGGCGAAAAATACAAAGGCGACTATTCGCACAAGCAAGGGCGATATAAAGCTCACGCTTTTTTACAAGGACGCGCCACAGGCGGTAACGAACTTCATCACACTTGCAAATAGCGGATTTTACAATGGGCTAAAGTTTCATCGCGTGATTGCGGGATTTATGGCGCAGGGTGGCTGTCCGCACAGCAAGGATAATCCGCGCTTGGCGGGGACGGGCGGTCCGGGCTATCGCATAAAATGCGAGGTGGCGGATAACAAAAATCGCCACAAGCGAGGCACGATAAGTATGGCTCACGCTGGGCGCGATACGGGCGGTAGTCAGTTTTTTATCTGCTTTGTGGATTGTCCGCATTTGGACGGCGAACACACGGTCTTTGGCAGTATCGAATCAAACGATAAAAAAAGCCTCTCCGTGCTTGATTCAATCAAGCAAAATGATGAAATCAAAGAGATTGTGATTCAGAAAAATGCGATAAAGAAAAAATAGATAGTTTTTTTATGTGAATCTATTACAAAATAAGATTTGTGATTTTTAACTCGCAAATCTTTTTAATATCGCCATTCTCACAAACACCCCATTTGAGACTTGCGTAAGCACCTTGCTTCGCTCATCTTTTAGCATTTCATCATCAATGTCAATATTCCTATGCACGGGACCGGGGTGGAGAATGATAATATCACGCTCCCCGATTAACTCGCGCGTAATGCAAAATTTGGACGCATAATCCTTAAGTGAGCCATAAATTTGGTAGTTGTGTCGCTCTGTCTGTGTCCGCAAACTCATAATCACATCGACTGAATCTAGCACTTCCTCCAAAGAGCCACATTTTTTGAGATTTTTTTCCTCTGCCACTAGGCTTTGAAAATGCGGTGGTGCGACTAAAATCACGCTCATTCCAAGTCGGCGAAATAAATCAATGCCACTTGTAGCCACGCGTGAGCTTACTATATCGCCCACGATTGCGATTTTTTTTCCGCGCAAATCGCCAAAATGTAGCCTCATCGTCATCGCATCAAGCAAAGCCTGTGAAGGGTGCGCGTGTGCGCCATCACCGCCATTTATGATAGGACAGCTTACATATCTAGCCAAATAATCCCCCGCTCCAGCCTCGCTGTGGCGGATAATAATGGCATTTGGATTCATCGCATTGATATTTGCGGCGGTATCGGCGATGGATTCGCCCTTGGCAGTGGAGCTTTTAGAAATATCAAGGCGCACAACCCGCCCACCAAGCCGTCTCACGGCAATCTCAAAGCTACTTAGCGTTCGCGTAGAATTTTCAAAAAAGATTGTCGCCACGAGTTTTCCCTCTAGCGCAGGTGGAATCTTAGGCGAATCTTTAAGCGCAATGGCGTCATCTAAAATCTCGCTAATATCGTCCAAATCCAAATCTTTCGTGCTTAAAAGGTGCTTTGACATAAGAATCCTTTGAGATAAAAATTGTTAAAATCATAGCAAAATTTTACTTTAAAGAAGTGAGTTGTGCGAATAATTTTAGTGCGAATCTTTTGCGTGGGCTTATGCGTGTGGCTTAGTGGTTGTGGGCTTTATGACGATAGCTACAAGCCAAGCGTGTTGCTAGAGAAAAAAATCAATCAAACCCGCAAATCCCAAATCATAAATAATGGCAAAACCGAAGTAGTCGGCATTGCGACTTACCTAAACAATGTCGATTCGCGAATCTATAAGGACGGGCGCGAGTATTTTTTCGTGGAGATTTTTAGTGAGTTAGAGATTCCACTGCGCGAATCCTTGCATTTTAGGCTTAGTGGCGATGCGGAGTTTATTTGGATTCGCGAGGTGGAGGCGAATGAAATGGAGGGCATTTTAAGCGTGTATAATCGCTGGGGGCGTGGATTTTTAATCGCTTTTGATGAAATCTCATATCAGCAAAAAAAGGATATGAAACTCACGCTAGAAATCGAAAATGTGGGCGAAATGGAGTTTAATTTTAGCTATAAAGTAATAGAAATGCAACTATAATGGAAATTTTTAGATATGATTCGCCAAGCAATAAAATTTTTACAATAGGAATCACAATGCAAAACATTCTTTTGGCTTATCATTCAACATTAAGGGACATTATCGCTAGTGGGAGTGGTAATGAGCATACTTTCCGCACTGCGTTTGAAAATCTACTAAATTCTCTAAAGCCACATAACGACATAAAGATTATCCACGAGCCAAAGGCAAAAGGGCAAGGCTCTATCCGTCCAGATTTTAAAGTGATTCGCCAAGCGCAAGGTTACGAATCGCTTTTAGGATTCGTTGAGTGCAAGAATTATGGGATAGATTTAAGCCCACTTATCAGCGGTAAGCAGATTGAGAAATACCTAAGCGTGTGCCACAATATCATTTTGACAGATTACAATCGCTTTATTTTGTTATCTTATGACAAAATAGAGGCGGATTTAATATTATTTAGCGACTTGCAATCCCCACCAAGTAAAGCTGAATTTATAAAGATTCAAAATAATTTTTCGTTTCTTTTACAAAAATTCTTTGGGACTGCCACCACAATTACTAGCAAAGATGAATTAGTCAAAATCCTAAGCACACAAGCATTTTATTTAAGCGACACTATTAGCGAAGCAGCACAAAATGATTTGCAATTTCAAATAAATTTCAATAAATCACTTATGGCATTTAATGATTTAGAAAATATCACCTTTGAGTTAGTGGAATTTTGCGATATTTTGGCACAAAGTATTGTGTATGGTATGTTTGTAGCACACATTGAAAGCGAAAAGTTTGAGATTGATAAGATTCCTACTGAATCTTTTACAATGCTTTTGCCCGAGCATTTTGCTACGCTTAAAGAGTTTATTTTGTATTCATTACCACCCACAAATTTACCTGAATCTATAAAATATGCCTTAGAAAATATCATCAAAACCATTACGCTAATCGATAAGCAGTTTTTTAAAGGCGAGATTCGAGGCATTACGACTTATCTTTATGAGGATTTTTTGAGAGAATATGATAAATTGCGCAATACAGATACAAAGAAAAGTGGAGGCGTTTATTATACGCCCGAGCCGATTGTAGATATGATTACGCACTCTATAAATGAACTTTTGCAAAGGCATTTTAATAAAACCTTTAGCGATGAGCAAGTAAAAGTGCTAGATTTTGCCACAGGCACGGGGAGCTTTTTGGAAAAAGTCTTTGAGATTATTTTAAGCAATCAAAGTGAAGTCTTTACCAAAGAAACTATTATCAATAAATGCTTTAGGGATATTTATGGCTTTGAGATTAGTTTTGTGCCTTATATTGTGGCACATTTGAAACTCAGTGCAATTTTAAAAAATCGTGGCTTTAGCGACTTTAGCGCGACACAAAAATTCCAAGTCTTTTTGACAAATACGCTTGATTTAAACGAAAATAGGGATACTAATCAAATATTAGTGCCTTTTGCGAATCTTAAAAATGAGTGCGACACAGCAATTAAAATTAAACACAAAGAGGATTTGCTAGTGATTTTGGGTAATCCGCCCTATAATCGCAAATCTAAAAATAAAGGTAGTGAGATTCTTAACCTTTTACAAACTTATAAAATGGGATTAAAAGAGACAAACATTCAGCCTTTAGATGATGATTATATTAAATTCATTCGATTTGCACAATGGAAGCTAACCGAACAAAATAACAAGTGCGGTGTAATGGGCTTTATCACAAATAATTCATATTTATTTGGTGAAAATCATCGCAAAATGCGCGAATCTCTAGCGCAAACATTTGATGAAATCTATATCCTAAACTTACACGACGGTAGTGGTGTTGAAAATGTATTTGCTATACAAGTGGGTGTTTGTATAAGCATTTTTGTGAGATACAGAGATTTATCAAAGGCTAAAAAACAACTCGCCAAAATCCACTACTTCTCCACTAAAGATAATGACATATTACGCAAAAATGATAAATTTGCCCTGCTAAATGACATAGCACACAATGGATTAGATTCTATAAAATGGCAGATTCTACCCCTTGAATCGCCCTACTTTTGGTTTGTGCCAAAATATTTTAGCAATGCGGAATATGAAAAATTTTGGGCATTAGCAAAAAGCAATAAAGCAATTTTTGAAAATTATAGTAGTGCCATAACAACAGCACAAGATAATGCAGTAGTTCAAGTCAATAGGAATATAATGGAAATGGTTTTGCAAGATTTTTTAAGTCTAGATAATCAACAAATTCAAACAAGATATAACATAAAAAATAAAGATGATTGGAATATAGAATGGGCAAAAGAGTGTGTAAGGAATACACAAGGACAAATTATGCAAATTGCTCATCGTCCTTTTGATACACAATGGACTTATTATCATAAAAATTCAAATGGTTTTTTGAGTCGTCCTCGTTATGATATAGCGAAACATTTTATCGATAAAGAAAATTTTGGTTTAATGTTTCAAAGGGGTTTAAATCAAGGCTCAGTTTTTGTAGTAGATAAAATGGGTGAGGGTAATTTTCTATCCGCAAGAACCTATATTGCGCCACTTTATCGTTATGATGAAATAGTGGGAGATAAAGAGGGCGAAGTAAGCAGAATAGTTAAAATCCCAAACTTTACAAAAGAATTTAGTGAGTTTGCACTTAAACATAAAATATTAAAAAATAAAAGCCCAGAGCAGATTTTAGCCTATATTTATGGCAATTTATATAATCCCACCCACCGCGCTAAATATTTAGAATACCTAAAAATCGGCTTCCCGCGAATCGACTTTGAAGTAAGCCAATCAACATTTGAAGCCTTTGCAAATCTTGGGCAAAAGCTCATCGACTTACATTTATTAAAAAGCATTCCGCAAGATTCCACCATAGAGCTAAAGTTCCGCGCAAATGCAGATAAAAATAACCCAAATTTTGTGCTAGATAAGCCAAAATTTGATAGCGAAAAGATTTTGCTAAATAGTGATTTGGAGATTGTGGGAGTAAGTGCGGAAGTGTGGGACTACACGATAGGCGGATATAAAGTGCTTGATAAATGGCTAAAATACCGCATAGGACTAAAGCTAGAAAAAGAGGACTTCACGCACCTAGTCAATATCGCCAAAATCCTCAAAGCCACCATTGCGATTCAAGGGGAATTGGCGCAAATTTAGATAAGAATCTACCAAATTACTTTTGCAAACGATATGATAAAATTGCGCCGATTTAGCCCATCGCTTGTCCTAATATTTGCCAAATCCACATATCCTGCGCCAAATTCCAAATGCTCAAAAATCGTAACGGACGCCAATGCTGAAAGCTCTTTATATCCGCCATCAGCGTATAAAATATCGACTTTGAAATTTTTATGCCTTGCGCCTGTAAAAACATACCACGCGCTTTGATTTGCGCCGAAATACTCGCCCCCAGCATTATAATTGCTAGGCGCAATCACAGAGCCATAAAAGCGCGATGAATCGCCGTATTTTGTTAAGATTCCCACGCCGTTATTAAAAGTCTTAAAATACCCCGCGCCAAAATAAAACCAATCATAGCCAAACTCTTGCTCCACCCAAAGCAAATGCCCTAGCAAGTCGCGTCCGCGCAAACTATCAATAAAAGTGTATTGAAAGCCCGTTTGTGAGTGGAATTTATGCTCGTTGCCAAAAACCATATCCGCGCTTAAGCCTGTCGCGCCAAAATTGTTCGTTACAAAGTAAGCGTAAGGGGCGATTTTAAAATATTTGGCAAAGTAAAAGTCCGCGCCAAAGGCGATTAAATGCTCATCGCGCTTTGAATCGACATTAGATTCGTGCCGTTTGTAGTTCCAAAGCGCATTCATACTTCCCGTAGTCTCGCGATAAAGTTTTTTGAATTGCAGTGTTTGCTCATAAGAATACAACGCCCACACGCGCATAAAATCTAGGATATTCACCGCTAAAGACACGCCCTCATTGTATCCGCTAAACCACTCGTATTTGATATTATTCGTATCATATCGCCCAAGCGCGATTTGCACCACAGGGTGCGTGTATGAAAAGTAAAAATCGCTTATGATTCCATAGGCTTTATATGCGCCGTTTGCTTTGTTTTCTTTGGGATAATTGCTATTATAAATCGTGTATGCGCCCCAGCCACCGATACCAAAGGCGATACCATTGCTCCAAGATGCGTCAAAACCGACACTCGCGCTTAGTCCGCCATAAGATTGCGTGTAGTTTTTGTCCGCGAAATTCATCTGCCACGAAAGCCCAGCGTGTCCCCACACCTCGATATTACCAGCATTTAGCGGTGCGTTAGCTAGTAGTATTGCGACAAAGAATGAAATGCGTAAAATTTTGCTTAGCAATCTTTCCACCTTAAAATTTTT
>JBNMHH010000064.1:0-8894 GCA_050872665.1 Helicobacteraceae bacterium | reverse complement strand
CGATAGGCTAAACTCTAGGATTGTGGCATATTTGCGCGACTTTGAGAAACCAGCGGGGACAAATATCAAAGCATATTTTGGCATTAGCAAAATTGTGGATAAATATAAAAATTCGCGCACCATAACGCAAAGCGATGCAGTCGAACCTAGCGAAGTTACGCTAATGGATTTTAAATTTAATATCCGCTTTAGAAACGGCACAAGCCAATTTGACTATGATAATTTAGATGTCTATGATAGGCTAGATGAAAATTCCGAGCCACTTGGCATTCTCTTTGTGCGCGGGAAATTGCAGACTAATGACATAAAAGGCGATTTGAAAAATTCGCCATCGCTAATCGCAAAATACGCCATTTACTGCAAAAGCTGTGATAAGCGAATCCTATCAAAATATTTGCAGAGTGAGCCAGAAATCGAATCGCAATATTGGTATATCAACGCCAAACACCCAAGCAAACTCTATGTGAGCGATTCATTTATCAAAATCCCGCAAAATAGCAAAAATCGCATAGAGATTTTAAACTCTAATGAGGCGCAAGATGGGCGACAGCAGATTACTTTTAAGGGCAAAAAAAGTGGCATTTATCCTATCACAATCGCCCAGCGAATGACGGAATTTGCCCCATATCTCAACTATAACGGCAAGTATAAAAATACTTATGTTTCAAATACATTTAATGTGATGATTAGCGAAGTTGGCGCAGAGGACATTATAAGCGATATTAAGGCGATTAAAAATGACAATGCACCAAGCGCAAACGCTACGCCCAAAGCCACTCCAAATATTACGCCCACCACCACCGCCGTTAAAACGCAAGGCAAAGACGGCGTTGTTTGGCTTGATATAGAAGAATAAATTTTTAGATTCGCGCAAATATGCGTGAATCTAGCGCATACAATCTTACAATTAAATCTCCACACCGCAATCAAATTAAAAAATAAATCTCATAAAAACCAACGATTCGCAATAGCATTTAAGAAAATCTTAAGGGGGGGGGGAATTACAATTACGACTTATTTTAACTTTAAAAAAGGAGAGAATATGAAAATATTTTCAAAAATGGCACTAGCGGCGTTAATGGCAGTAGGATTCGTGGCTTGTTCTACGACAACCATAGGAAATAAAGCTATCGCTAAAAAAAGCGAATTTGAGCTTAAAGACTCCGTGATTGTCGGCAAAACCACAAAACGACAAGTCTATGAAATGTATGGCGAACCAACCAAAAACTTTGGCAAACTTGATAAAAAGATGATTGACAAAGGTGCATCAGGACGCGCCGTGCTTGCTGGGCGAATCGAAGATGAAGAATGGAAAGTCTCAAACCCCAAAACCACAAGCCTTATAATGTATCTCCACACCACAAATTCCTATGACGGCTCTAAGAAATATATCCCATTTGCAGGAGCATTTATGAGCGAAGATGCAAGTGTTACCAAAAAGGCATTTTACATTGGCTTTGATGATAATGATGTCGTAACAGAAAGGTGGTATTCAACCGAGCAAGTAGATGGCTCAAGGACTAAGATTCGCTAATTTGCGTGGCTATTTTCGCTTAAAATAAAGTGAATCACTTTTGATTTACGATTAGCTAAAATGGATACTTCGCTACGCTTAAGTAATGACGAGGTGAGGTGGTAGATTCACCACTTTTTGTCATTGCGAGGCGTTGAAAACGCCGAAGCAATCTATTTTTTTGCTTGGATTGCTTCGTTGCACTCGTTTTACTCGTGCGCCTCGCAATGACGGGGCAGGTTAATTTGTCATTGCAAGATTCTGCGTTAGCAAAATCGTGGCAAAACAAGCGAAGCGCAGTTTATTTAGTAATCCATTTTTTATTTGTTTGGATTGCTTTGATTTTGGCATTCGCACGAATCTCGCAATGATGAGAGAGTAGGGATTCTGCTTTTTGCAAAAGCAAAACGGAGCAAAAACTTTTGATTTTGAATAGATTCACTTAAAGTGAGGGATTCACATTTTGCCGTCATTTCGAGGGCGACAGCCCGAAGCAATCTATTTTTTTATTTGGATTGCTTCGGCGTTTGTAACGCCTCGCAATGACGAATCTTTTTAATTTCAAGCGAATCAAGTGCGGAAGTATTTTTGAGCGATTTTTCAAGGAAACTTCGTTTTGTGGGTTTTCGAGTGCGAGGCTACGAGATAAGACTAATTGTCTATCGAGTAGCCGAGCGCGATGAATCCCGCAAAAGCGTCAAAAAGACAAACGCGATTACATTCTCTCGTGGAATGTGCGTGAAATCACATCTAGTTGTTGTTCGCGTGTGAGTTTAATAAAATTCACCGCATATCCACTCACGCGAATGGTTAGCTGTGGGTATTTCTCAGGGTTTTCCATAGCGTCTTTTAGCATTTCGCGTTGCAACACATTGACATTTAGGTGGAAGCCCTCATCGGCGAAATATCCGTCCATTAGTTGCACTAAGTTGCTTTTTTGTGTCGCATTGTCGTTGCCTAACGCGCTAGGCACGATTGAAAATGTATTTGAAATGCCGTCTTTTGAGTATTGAAATGGGATTTTCGCCACCGAGCAGAAACTCGCCACGCACCCGCTTGTATCGCGTCCGTGCATTGGATTCGCCCCCGGTGCGAATGGCTCACCAGCCTTGCGTCCATCGGGCGTAGAGCCTGTTTTCTTGCCATAGACGACATTTGAAGTAATCGTTAGCACACTCATTGTAGGCACGGATTCGCGGTAGGTGTCGTGCAGTGCTAGGCGTTGCGAAAAGCCTTTGACAAGCCCCACAGCGATTTCATCTACGCGCTCATCGTTGTTGCCGTATTTTGGATAGTCGCCTTTGATTTCAAAATCCACAATTAGCCCAGATTCGTTGCGAATGGGCTTGACTTTGGCGTATTTTATGGCAGATAACGAATCGGTGATTACGCTAAGCCCTGCGATTCCCCCTGCCATTGTGCGCATCACTTTTTCATCGTGCAAAGCCATTTGTATGCGCTCATAGCAGTATTTATCGTGCATATAGTGAATCACATTTAGCGTATTTATGTAAAGTCTCGCTAACCAATCAAGCACAATGTCTAGCTTTTCTTTCACCTCATCATAATCCAAATATTCGCCCTCTACCGCGGCAATATTTGGTCCCACTTGTAATCCACTATTTTCATCTTTGCCCTCGTTTATCGCGTAAAGCAGGGCTTTTGCGAGGTTGCACCGCGCACCAAAAAATTGCATTTGTTTGCCGACTTTCATTGGGCTTACGCAACAAGCAATCGCGTAGTCATCGCCAAATTCCTCTAACATAATCTCATCGCTTTCATATTGAATCGATGAAGTTTTTATACTAACTTCCGCGCAGAATTTCTTAAAGGGCTCAGGCAACCGTGTATTCCACAAAATCGTCATATTTGGCTCTGGCGCAGGTCCTAAGTTATAAAGCGTATGCAAAAAGCGATAGCTCATTTTGGTTACCAAATGTCGCCCATCAAGGCACATTCCGCCGATACACTCCGTTACCCAAGTGGGGTCGCCGCTAAACAGCTCATCATATTCAGGTGTGCGGAGGAAGCGAATCATTCGCAGTTTCATCACAAAATGGTCTATCATTTCTTGGATTTGCGATTCGCTATATTTGCCCTCGCGCAAGTCGCGCTCAGCGTAAATATCTAGGAAAGTAGAGATTCGCCCGATACTCATCGCCGCGCCGTTTTGCTCTTTTGTCGCCGCAAGGTAGGCAAAATAAAGCCATTGAATCGCCTCTTTTATGTCCTTTGCTGGAGCGGAAATATCATAGCCATAGCTTTGCGCCATAGTTTTTAGCTCATTTAGTGCTTTGATTTGCTCACTTAGCTCCTCTCTAGCGCGAATCGTATGCGAATCCATCACATCGGGAATCATCGCTTTTTTCGCCTTTGTTTTCATCTCAATGAGTTTATCCACGCCATATAGTGCCACTCGGCGATAGTCGCCTATGATTCGCCCACGCCCATAGGCGTCTGGCAAACCTGTGATGATGCCAACTTTTCGCGCCAAAAGCATTTCATCAGTGTATGCGTCAAAAACGCCGTCATTGTGCGTCTTGCGATATTTAAAGACATTTGCCACTTGCGGGTCTTCTTTTTTATTGTAAGCCTTTAGCGAGGTTAGCACCATTCGATAGCCACCAAAAGGCATTATCGAGCGTTTTAGTGGCTCATCGGTTTGCAGTCCCACGATGACTTCCAAATCCTTATCGATATATCCAGCCTTGTGCGCGGTGATTGTGGAAATAATGTCCGTGCTGACATCATATACGCCACCTCGCTCACGCTCGATTTTCATCAAATCGCACACTTTTTGCCATAGTTTTTTTGTCGCGCTTGTCGGCTCTGCCAAAAAGCTACTATCGCCGTTATAAGGCGTGTAATTTTTCACTATAAAATCGCGGACATTGATTTCATCATTCCACAATCCGTCCTCAAACGCGCTATCTACGATGATTTTGCTATTATTTTCTACATTACTCATAATTTGCTCCTTTTATTTTGAGATACTATTATTGTAAAAAATTTCGTATTTAAGATTGCTTAGATTTGGCTTAAAAGTATGAGATTTTACGAATCTTTTTCAAAAATTTTGTATTTTCTTAAGTTTGGCTTAAGGTGGCAAAAATTTTATAAAGATTCGCACAAAAATAGTGAAATTTTATTGACTTTTAAGGTTTTATGGGAATCGAAAATGGATTGTTTCGGGCATTACCATCGCAATGACGAATCTGCCCACCCCGTCATTGCGAGGCGCACGAGTAAAACGAGTGCAACGAAGCAATCCAAAAAAAGTAAATAGATTGCTTCGCTCGTTTCACTCACTCGCAATGACGGCGTGGGGCAGATTCGTCATTGCGAGATTCGGCATTGCCGAATCGTGGCAATCCAAATGAATCATTGCTTAGATTCGAGCATTTGCCCGAATCAAAGCAAAACAAACAAAGCAAAGTTTCTTTAAGCAATACAAATCCACGAAATGCGCTTTAAATCACAAAGCTACCGAGTAGTTGCCATTTCATAGTGGTAAGTGCCAAAGTTTGTGCTTAGCTCGATTTCATATTTGCCATTTTTGGGTGGGCAATCATTGCTGTCAAACATTACAAATCTCTTTGCATTGTAAGTGAAAATTTTCCCATATTTAATTTGAGTGCCTAAATCTTTTATATCACACTTGCCATTGCGTCCAATGATAGTCATATTGTTTATAATTGTCTCATCATCTTTGGAAAATAAATGAATGGTAACAATCCTATCATAATCTATCAATATTGAAGGTGCTTTGCTTTCATCTGCAATATCACACCCACTAAAGCCGATTCCTACCGCCACTACTGCCATTACGCTTAATGCGATTTTATTTAATTTTTTCATTGTTTTTCTCCTTTTTATTTAATTTCACTAGCTAGTTTTGCAACTTCGCTATCATTTTTCAAAAGTTCATTTAGAGCATTTGCATTTTTATAACGCCGCATAAAATATTCCTCCAAACTCTCTTTTGTCAAATCCACCATATCATTGCCATTTTCATCGCATAGCCACCAATCCCAAGCATTTAGCTTAAATCCTTTTCTTTCGATAATATCCTTAAGTCGCTTTGGCAAGTCCTTTGGATACTCGCCATTTATATGCAGTCTAAAGCCCAAGTAGCGATTAGCTATAGTTTTCTCTAGCGTTAGCATAAATTTAAATGTTTGCTTAAGGTAATCTTTAGGGCAAAATCCAAATGCCACGCCCTTATCAACAAACTCCCACTCGCTAAACTCTGCCTTACTCGCCACTTCGCTTTTAAAGAGATTCACACATATTGATTCAATCTCTATCTTTTTTATCTCTGCCACAAGGGCGATAAAATTGCGATTTTCTTTTAAAAATGTCTCCATACTCATCTTATCCTCCTTTGTATTTGTGATGATTTGGACTATATCCTTATAAAACTCTAACGCGGAATCTAGCTTGTGAATCGCGCTAACTTCCTTTTGGCATTGCTGTATCCACGATAAAATATGCTCTTTGTAAGAAATCTGCCTATATGTAATAGATTCGCCACTAGATTTAAGCTCATTGCCTTTGATTTGCCATTGCATATTGTCATCTCTTAGGCTGTCATCGCTTGGCGTTCGCCCAAAAGGGCTTAGATAAACTACTGCGATATTGTCATAATCCACCGCTTTTGATTCATCGCTAGGAATCTCATAGTTTGCGTTATATTGCGGATTGTGAATCGCCTTTATATATCGCGCGAGTTGATTTTGTGCGTCATTAGCATAGATTTTATTTTCTATGATAATGTGCTTTGTGCCATTTGTGATATAAATGTCAATATGCTTGTATTCACGCAATGTTTGTGCAATTTGCGTGTCGCCAAACCATTCTTTAAGATTAAGCGATTCTAAGAAACGCACTAAAAATAAATCCCCCTTGCAATGCGCACCTTGCACTTCAAGTAGTGAATGTAAGATTGCGCTGTGCATTTTTACTTCGCTAGTGGGATTTTGCACGATTTCAAGTGGATTATAATCCGTATAATCCTGCGCTTTTAAATCTTTGATTTTACGCTTAAAATCTTTTAGTGCATTAAAGAATCGCGCGTAAGATTCATCACTCATTTTTACCTCCTTTTTGTTTGGATTCTTTTAGCTTAGATTCAGCCCATTGTATGACATATTTTAAGTCTTTTGCTTTATGGCAATCTTCCCTATAATAACCTATATTTTTACAAGAATTGCTTTTTTCAAATTCCTTTAGCTTTTCTTTCATATAGTCAAGTGATACTGCTCCTCTATTTTCTTGAAATTCAAAAAAATTGCCCAAGTTTTCATCATAAACAAATCTTTCAACATCTACTAAAACAGCTGGGTGTGGTAATTCCTTAACAACCTCCGTCGCAAAGTCTCTCATTATTCCTTGAACATTGTCATTGTGATAATTCTCATCATACTTCTTATACCAATATTCTATTTTATTAAAATGCTTTAAAAACTTTAAGGCATTTAGATAATCATCTTTGTTGCTCTCATAAGATTTATAGTAACCAACTTTTACCAAATATCTCTCAAATCGCTCTATCTCTTGTGGCGTCAAAGAGGTTTTAAGATAATCTGTTATTGCCGTAGTCGTATAAAGACACAATGTTTCCTTATCACTACGCTTTATTTCAGCCATATAACAGCGATTCAATTTTCTTCCCCAATCGGCTTTCAGTTTTTCCTCTTCTTTCGAGAAATTTGCTTCAAGCATTTGCGCCACTCTATCCGCTCCCCTATAAATACAAGACACTTCTTCGCACACCGACTCCGCATTTACCGCACTTACTAATCCTAAGCTAAATACTAGCAACAATATTATCTTTTTCATCTTTTCTCTCCTTTTATTTACTTTTCACACTATCTATCACTAATAAAACTTTGCGTAGATTTTGTATTCGCACTTTTTTAAGCACTAAAAAGCAATCCACAAGCCACCAACCCCACACAAAAACGCCAAATGAAATATCAATGACTTGCATTTCTTTGCTACCGTCATTTGCGAAACTAATAAATATCCAAATAAAAAGCAATGCTAACCTAGCAAAGCCAATCCCAATATCGCCTATCATAAACCGCCCCACGCCAAGCGTCCCAAAACAAAAGTTAAATATATCCACAATGATAGGCGTTTTTAGATTCGCATTTTGAATCTTTAAAAACGCATCGCTTCGCTCTCTATCGTTTAGTGAATCTAACCTCTTTGTTATTTCCGCTATTGACGCCGCTCCTATTTTCCCTTTTGGGAGTTTGCCTTTGATTTCATCTAATATCAAATTTGTATCCATAATGTTCTCCTTTAAATTTAATTTTTAATCCAACACCGATTCGGCGTAGTTTGCAATCGCACGAATCTCATTTGCATAGCTAGAGCATCTACTTTGAGAGCTTGATTTATCGCCATATCGCATACAATTATTGCCATTTGTGGCATTTTTGGCATTGTATGATAGAAAATCCCTTAGACCTTTTAGCGATTCACGCATACCTACGCTTCTCATAAATACGCCATTGTAGGGATTTTCACTTTGCGCTGTGCCGTGTATAAAGCGAATCATTGCTATATTTTGCCCACTTTTATCGCTATCTAATATCCCTGCGCTCCATAACCATCTACCTAAATTGTGCATATTGGTTAGCCCACTAGAATTATTTGGCAATAATTCCATTTTATTGTGATATTTTAGAAATTTTAGCGCGGTGTAGTAAGCTGCCTGTCGCTCTTTTGACTTCTCATAGCCTTTATATTCACCACTATCTGCCAATGCCTTTTCTAGTCTTGCTATATCTTGCGAAGTTAGATTGACATTATTATAAGCCTTATTTGTTGCCATTACAAAGCCACAAATACTCTCTTTATCACTACGCTTGATTTCTGTGTAGTAGATTTGCACGCCTAGTGCCGTTTCTACTTGCGCCGAATCTGTAATGCCGATAAATCTACCTATATTGCTAAAATTTCCACCATAATGACGCGGAAAAATATCGCTTTTATTTATATTGTTACACACGCTTTGCCCATCGCCAAACTTACCTGCTGTGCCTTCAATAAATCCAAAGAAAGCGCAACCGCCTAAAAGGACGCTCATAGTCGCACAAAGTGCGATTTTATTAAGTTTGAATGTTGTCATTTTAACTCCTTTGTTATTTTAAAATTTTTTGCCCTATTTGTAGGGCGAATCTTTTGCCTAACCGCCGACTTTTTACCCATTTTTAACCACGCGAATCTAAATGCGTGAAAATTTAAGATTTAAGTTTGCATTTGGATTCCTTTAAAAGTGGTGTGGGGAGTGGTGAATCGTGCGAATCTTAAGCGCATAGATTCGCTTAAAGTAAGTAAATCGCGTGTGATTTGCGAATCGCTAAAATGG
>JBNMHH010000063.1:0-9135 GCA_050872665.1 Helicobacteraceae bacterium | reverse complement strand
TTTAAAATGAGAGAGAAAATCTGTGAAAATGAAAAGCAAACCGCCGAAATCGAAAATCTCATCAAAAGCATAGACGCGGATTTGGCGGATATAAAGGGGTAGATTGCGGATTTGCTTTGGGTGCTTTTGGCTTGTTTGTGTGTAGATTTGCGTGAATCGTGCAAATTTTGCGGTTTTTGTATTTTGGGGCATCGATTCGCCGAATCTTGCAATGACAAATTCACGCCAAATCAAAACAATGCGGAATCAAATTAGCTTATGAATTTTTGGCTAGAATGCGCAAAATATTTTTAAAGGAAGCGATTTGAAAATCTTTGGGACTGATGGGATTCGTGGCGAAGCAGGGAGCGATATAACGCCATTTACCGCCTTAAAGGCGGGACTTGCGGCGGGGATTTATTTTAAAAATGCAAAAAACGCAAATGAGATTCCTTGTGATTCTAATAACGAATCAACCACGATTCCACGCGATTCCATAGGCGATTCAAGCGATTCGTCCCAAAATCCTCTCACAAATCCGCCCAAAGCCTCGCCCAAAAAAACAAATATCATCTTAATCGGCAAGGATACGCGCCGTAGTGGCTATATGATTGAAAATGGCTTGGTGTCGGCATTTACCGCGCTTGGATTTAATGTCATTCAAGTCGGTCCTATGCCTACCCCTGCGATTGCCTTTTTGACGGAGGATATGCGCTGTGATGCGGGGATAATGATAAGTGCAAGTCATAATCCATACTACGACAATGGCATTAAATTCTTTGATGCGCGGGGCTATAAGCTTGATTCGCAAAAAGAAGTAGAGATTGAAAATATCTACAATGACGATGACGCGCTACTAGCGCATTTCAAAACCCACGCAAATATCGGGCATAGCAAACGAATCGATGATGTAATCGGGCGATATATCGTGCATATCAAAAATAGCTTTCCAAAAAAACTCAACCTAAATGGCATTAAAATTGTTGTGGATTGCGCAAATGGCGCGGGTTACAAAGTCGCGCCCATTATCTTTAGTGAGCTTGGCGCGGAAGTAGTAGCCATAAATAACACCCCAAACGGCTACAATATCAACGAATCTTGTGGCGCAATGCACCCTGAGATTTTGGCGCAAAAAGTGTGCGAAGTGGGCGCAGATGTGGGATTCGCCCTTGATGGAGACGCCGATAGGCTCATAGTCGTGGATAATAAGGGGCAAATTATCAGCGGAGATAAGGTGCTAGGCGCACTCGCGCTTTATCTCAAACGGCAAAAGTGCCTAAAAAACAACGGAATCGTAACTACGATAATGAGTAATGTCGCGCTGGAGCGGTTTTTAGAGCGACACAATATCAATATGATTCGCTCAAATGTCGGCGATAAATTCGTGCTAGAGGCGATGAATGCGCATAATTACAGCTTTGGCGGGGAGCAAAGTGGGCATATCATTTTTAGCGATTACGCCAAAACGGGCGATGGGATTTTAAGCGCGTTGCAGGTTTTGGCACTAATGCTAAAGCAAAATCGCACTAGTAGCGAGGTGCTAAATCCTTTTGCGTTGTATCCGCAAATGTTAAAAAATATCGCTATTCCACATAAAAAGCAATCTTTAAGTGCGCTTGAATCACAATTCGTGGGGCTAATCGCGCCTGAGATTCGCCATATTATCCGCTACTCTGGCACGGAAAATAAACTGCGAATCTTGCTTGAGGGGAAAGATAAAAAATTGCTTGAAGCTACGATGAGTGAGTTAGAGGCGTTTTTTAGGAAACAATTTGTTCTGGGGTAATCATTTGCGTTATTTCGGCGACAAAATTTCGCGCAGGTGGTCGCTCAAGTCCTATTTTGCTCATTTCGCGCCAAAATAACGCAAAGCACCACCGCCATTACTTCGATTACGATTCGCCTTGCGAATCGACTACGAATCGGTGCAAATTTGTAATTCTCATCATTGCGAGGCGAATCGTAGATTCGCGCAAAGCAATCCACAATCTAAGGCTTTTTATAATTCGCTTTGCTCCAATCAAAGCTATCATAAATGGCTAAGATTTTATCTTTGTCAAGCAATGCGGGGTCGATTCGTGTGCCTACAAGCGGACTTTGGCGAATCTCATCTAAAGTAAAGGCATTAACGCCATTTTTTCTAGTCATATCGTGATTGAATACTCTACTTTCCTTTAAAAATGGAAAATGCCAAGTGTTAAGTTCGGCAAAGATATTTCTTCTTTTTCCAAATATCAATCCTTCTTGTAGCGTGGCATTTGTTTCGCAGAAATACGGGACAAACTCACAATCAAAGTTACACAAAAGCCGATGGTCACAATAGTGTAGCAAAAAATCATCAATGCAATTTTCATATCCTTCATATTTTGCTATTCGCACTTCGTTATTTTCTACTATGATATTTATCCTATCATATTGCACCACTTCAAATTTGTTTTTTGGCAAATAAAAACTTTTATATAGCTTCTTTGCATCATAAATTTGGTCGCAATCGATATTGACTAGCCATTCATTTTTGGGGATAAAACTCAAAGCAAAATTGCAATATGTGGCAAATTTATTTTCTTCGCTTTTTGGATTTTGAATCTGCACTTGGTGTGGATATTTCGCTGGAATAAAAGTAGGATATTTGGCACAAAAATCTAAGATAATTTCCTCGCTGCCGTCCGTGCAGTCATTATAAGCGATGATTCCGCGCTGAATGGCGGGTAAAATGCTCTCTAAACAAGCCCTAAGCGTGATAGCCTCATTGCAAACGCGGATAAAAGCCCAAGGATTAAGTGGTGAGTGGGGATTAGAGGAATTTTTATCAAAGTCAAAGTAGCCAAAGTGTGTTTTTTGGGCGTTGGAGCTATGGGTGTGGCGATTATCGCTGTCCCCCCCCCTATAATCGCGGTGATTTGGCGATTTTTAGTGGTGAAATATTCGTTATTGTGTGCGCTGATTTGTGCTAAAACAGCGCGTGGCAAGTGTGAATCTACTTTATCGAGGGTAATGATTTTATCGCTTAAAAATTTATTATCTAAATAGCGAAACGCCCTGTTTCGTGTGCGTTTGCGAAGTTTGCTAAAGGGGATAAAGGTGCATAAAAACTTTATGATTGCTTTTATGTATGGTAAAAGCGCGTGTTTTAACATTATGTGTCCTCCTATTTGTGAAGTTTTGAATATAAAATGCAAATTATAGCCTAATTTTTAGTAGAATCGCTTTTAAATTTTTAAGGGGATTTTATGGATTTGATTTTGGCAAAAAGCGCGTTTTGTTGCTTGTGAGCGGTGGAATCGCCATTTACAAATCGCTTGATTTAATTAACGCATTAAAAAAAAGAGGGCGCAGAAATTTTCGTGGTGATGAGCGAGGAAGCCACGCGATTTATCGCGCCACGCCATTTCTTGCGCCTCACCTGCAAATACATTTGCAATTAGCATAAATACTAGTAAGATTAGCGTTTTCATTTTGCGATTTAAAGTCAAATAAAAAGCATAATTATTACCCCCCCCCTTAAGGTATTCTTAAAAATTAAATGCGTTTTTGATAAATTTAAAGAT
The DNA here is from genome assembly GCA_050872665.1 of Helicobacteraceae bacterium. Classification (GTDB taxonomy): domain Bacteria; phylum Campylobacterota; class Campylobacteria; order Campylobacterales; family Helicobacteraceae; genus NHYM01. Next base: position 5,608 of record JBNMHH010000063.1, on the reverse strand, counting down.
TGTGGTAGAATTGCAATTTGCATTGCGAATCGACTACGAATCAAGCGCGAATCTGCAATTTTCGTCATTGCGAGGGCGAATCACAGATTCACACGAAGCAATCCAAAAAAATAATGTGAATTGCCACGAATCCACACTAGAGGCGTGGAATCTCGCAATGACAATTTTAAGGGGCGATTTAATGAAAATCACAAATTCCACCAAAATATGGGCTTTTTTTGCGATGATATGTTTTGCTATCGTCCTTGACCAAGCCATAAAATTTTGGATTTTAGATTTTTATGCAAACGCTACAAGTCCGCACAGCAAGGTATTTGAAAGCCCATTTATCGACATAGTTTTGGTTTTCAATAAAGGCGTGGCATTCTCATTTTTAAGCGCAGTGGGCGCGAATCTCAAGTGGATAATCCTAGCAATGCTTATTTTAATGCTACTCATCGTGCTAAAAAGCAAGGAATTATTCGCAGAAAATTTCCTAGCCTTTGGGCTAATCATCGGCGGAGGCTTTAGCAATTTGCTAGATAGATTCACCCGCGAGGGCGTGGTGGATTATATTTTTTGGCATTATAAATTCAACTTTGCGGTTTTCAATCTTGCCGATTCAATCATCAATGTCGCAATCGCGTGGATAATTTTGAAGTATGTTTTATTAAATGTTTGCACAAAAAATAAATAATTTTTCGTAGATTTAAAAAGTAAGTAATTTTTAGGCAACTTAAAGCCACCTAAAAATTTCTAAAGATTCTTATATTATTTTTGCCAAAGCATTTTCTGCATACTCGCTAAGCATAGCCGAGTCAGCCGAATCCACCGCATTGTCATCATCATCGATATTATGCAGTTTGTTATTTAGCCTTCGCATCAAATCATCAATCTCAAGCAGTTTTTCCGTGCAGTATGTGGGGATATGTGTGCCTTTTAGCATAAGCGGATTTTCCACACATAGCGCGAATTCCTTACCATTTGCCACACAGCTTAGATTCGTGCCAAGTAGATTCACGCCCAAAAACTTCGCCTCACCGCACACATACTTGATATTTGCGATATGTGCGTTTTTTTGCATTCGTAGCATTGAGGCTGTATTTTCGTTGTCCTCTTGTGCTAGTAAGTCATTTATCCACTCGATTTTCTCGCTCAAGTTCTTAATCTTATTTAGGTTTAGGCTTAGCATTTGCACCGCACCTATGAATTCATTGATACCTTTCATATTCTCTCCAAATTTGTGAATTTGCGTTTTTGTAACTTCTTTCGGCATAGGCTCAATAACGCCACTATCGATATGCTTTTTCAAAGTCGCCAAAATGTCTTTTTCCATAATCCGCGCTCCTTGCGTAAAAAATTAAAATGCGATTGAATCAAAGCAATATTCGTTCCGCACTATAAAATTCCGCAAATTTTGCAAAGAATCTGCTATAATTCCTACTTTTTATTTTGTAAATTAGGTGAATTTTTTTGAAAAAACTATTTATTTTTATCGCATTTTTGGGGCTTTGGAGCGCGAATCCAAACTCACTTCACGCAAAAGTAATTGATTTTGATATTTATAAGCTAGATGCAAATCCATTCTCAAATGACCCCGTTTTGCTCGTAATGTCTGGGATTCAAGGCGATGAGCCCGGCGCATTTAACGCCACTGCGATTTTAATCAATCACTACAAAATCACGCGCGGTAGCCTTTGGGTAGTGCCAAATCTCAATCAGCACAGCATTTTAAAAAACAATCGCGGGATTTATGGCGATATGAATCGCAAATTCGCCTATCTTTCGCCAAGCGACCCTGAATATGGGACGATTCAAAAGATAAAGGCACTAATTTTAGATGAGCGCGTGGAAAAAATACTGCATTTGCACGATGGGAGCGGATTTTACCGCGAGACTTATATCAACGCAATGCTAAATCAAAATCGCTGGGGAAATTGCTCGATTATCGACCAAGACACGCTTTTTACAAATGGCGATTTGAATCGCAATATCACGCAAATGATTGATTACATAAATGAAAATTTGCTTGATGAGATTCACCGCTATCGAATCCGCAATACGCACACAGCGCAGGGCGATTACGAGCAGATGAAAAGCCTAACTTATTTTGCCACAATCAGCAAAAAAATGGCGTTTGCAAGTGAGGCGAGTAAATCCCTGCCACTAAAAAAGCGCGTGTATTATCATTTACTCGCTATTGAGGGAATGTTGCAAAATTCTGGCATTGAGTTTGAGAGAGATTTTGAGCTAAGTGTGGAGCAAATTGGCGAAATGCTAAACTATAAAAGCTCAAATATCGTGGTAGAGGGCATTATCGAACTTCCATTGCATAATATTAAGCCGCAGCTAAATTACTTTCCACTCCCCAAAGGCGAGGTAAAATTTAAGTCCAATACGCCCATTGTGTGGCTTTTTGATGATAATGGAATCTACCGCATAAAAAACGGCAATCGTCCGCTCACTGCGCTAAAGCCGTTTTACATAGACTTTGATACTAGCCTAAAGCGCGTGGATTTGGTAGTCGATGGTGCGAATGTAAGCGTAGAAATGGGTAGTGTAGTAAAAGTCCAAAATAGCTTTAGCATAAAAGATTTGCCCTACCGCGTGAATGTCATCGGCTATTCTGGCAAAGGAAGCGAAGTGGAGGTAGAGCTAAAACGGCGCGATTTAATGGGAAAATTTGCCATTGATAAGAAAAATACAAAATTCCGCGTGGAATTTTATAAAAGCGATTCGGGGGGAGAATCGCTCGAATCTAGCGAATCTAGTGGCGATTCGAGCGATTCGAGCGATTTTGGCGAATCAAAGCGCAAAGATTCAAGCAATCCTAAGCGCAAAGCAAAAGAAAAATTTAGCGGAATGATAATCGTGGATTTCGAGTAAGCCATTTTAAAAAATCCAAAATAATAAAATATTTGCTATAACGAAAGGTTTAAATTTTTGCCATTTTATGTAAATAGGAACGAAAAATGCAGGATATTTTGCTAGAGCAACAAGGATTTTTTTGGCGATTTAGGCAGCAAGTGCGCTTATATCTGCCCTATATCATCGTAGGAATCTTACTTAGTTTGCTTTTGTGGCACATTTTTGACTTGCTAATTGGCAATAAAAGCCTAATAGTTTTATTGGAGCTACAAGAGCAAGAGAGCGCACTAAAGGATAGCATTAAGTTTTACGAGCGACAAAATGCCTATTTGCAAAAAGAGATTTTTGAGCTTATCGGCGGGTAGCTTTTAAGGATAGAGATTTGAAAAATATTCTATGGATTTTGGTGGCAGTTTGTGGCATATTTAGCCTGAGTATCGCGCGAGAAGACCCATTTACGCCTGTTGTCGTGCCAAAGGATTCGATTCGCCCTTATTATGGCGAGACTAGCGTGTTTGACAGCGCAAAGATTGAGTTTCCTAGCTCGGCGCGGTTGATTAAAAAGATTGAAGTTACTTTTCAAAATATTGACGGCTCGATTCAAACTCGCAGTGTCGCGGCGCGTGGGCGAATCGACTGGCGAATGCCACTTTTAATCTCTCAAGTGCTAAACAAAAATCAAATCGCCCAAATTAGAAACATAGACAACAAAACGCCCCCGCCAAGCCCAAAGCCTAAAAAGACTATGGTAAAAGCGGTGGATATTCCGCTTGAAGTAGGCGAATCCAAAGAGACGATTACGCGAGAAAGTGCCGATTCGGCTAGGACAATGAGGATTTCTGGCGATTCAATTAGTGATTCGCAAGATTCAGATGAAATAGTTGTGGCAGAAAATGTAGAAAATGTGGGTGATTCAAGCCTAGAGAGAGGATTGGCAGCGATAGATTCGCAAGATTTGGCAGATAAACAAGATGAAGCAAAAATTATTAGCAAACCACGCAAAATCACCACAGATTCGGCGCAAGATTCAGCCAAAAGCACCTCACGCCCAAGCAAATCTGTCCCCTACTCCGTTAATGGCAATAGTATTTTTATCAGCTACGCTGGGGGCTTAAAGCGACATTACATTATGCAAAATCCTTACCGAATCGTAATGGATTTTGAAATCAACAAAAAATACTATAAGAAAAATAGCTACCGCATTGATAAACCCTACTTTAAACGCCTACGCTACGGGCTACACACGCATTTTTTGCGAATCGTGCTTGAGTTAGATGGAAGCTATGTTTATAGTCTAGAAAAACACGCAGACGGGGTTAAAATCAATGTCCAATAATATCGTGCTAATTGGCTTTATGGGTTCGGGGAAAACGACTATTGGCAGGGAAGTCGCAAAGCTAAAGCAAAGTATTTTGCTAGACACCGATAGCATTATCGAGGCAAATTGCGGAATGAGCATAAATGAGATTTTTGGCACATTTGGCGAGGCAAAATTCCGTGAAATGGAAGTCAATCTCTGCGATTTTATCCGCAAAAATGTCCGCAATGCTATCATCGCCACAGGTGGCGGAATGCCCGTGAATTACGATTTGCGCGAGTTAGGCAGTGTGTTTTATCTAAAAGCCCCCATAGAAGTGCTAAATGGGCGAGTGCGTGAGGATACAAGCCATACGCGTCCGCTATTTAGCCGATATGAGCTAGTTAGTGAGCTGTATGAAAGGCGGATTCACCACTATGAAAAACAAGCGGATTTCACGCTAAATGCGCTTGATTCGATTATGCAAATCACACAGCGCATTTGCGATGCGAACTTATAGGCGAATCTATAAAAAGCGAATATTTTTTAAACACAGGGAGGATATTTGGTGCAAAAAAGAGCGATTTTAAGTGTGAGTGATAAGCGCGGTGTGGCGGATTTTGCAAAAGGGCTAGTGGAATTAGGATTTGAGATTTTAAGCACAGGTGGAACTTTGGCGCATTTGCGTGAAAATAATATAAGCGCAGTTGATTTAAGCGCATACACGGGATTAGATGAGCTTTTTAATGGGCGCGTAAAAACGCTTCACCCAAAGATTCACGGAGGCATTTTATATCGCCGAAACAACGCCACTCACGCAAAAAGCGCGGAGGCAAATGATATTTTCCCCATTGATTTGGTGTGCGTGAATCTCTATCCATTTAAGCAAACTACCAATCGCACAAATGACTTTGATGAAATCATCGAAAATATCGACATAGGCGGTCCTGCGCTCATTCGCGCGGCGGCAAAAAATTACGAAAGCGTTGTGGTGGTGGTGGATAGCGCGGATTATGAGGGCGTTTTGGACGCGCTAAAAGCCGAGCAAAGCACTAAAAATCCAAATCAATCGCTAGAGTGGCGCAGAAACCTTATGATAAAGGCGTTTTCACACACGGCGGAATATGATAGCTTTATCGCAAACTATATGAATGCGCGGTTTAATGGCGGTTTTGGCGAGTCGCATTTCATTGTCGGCAAAAAATTTACCGCCACACGATACGGCGAAAATCCCCACCAAAGCGGTGCGCTCTATGAGTTTGAGGACGCTTGGAGCAAAAATTTTGACATTCTAAAGGGCGAGGCGAGTTTTAATAATTTTTTAGATGTGAATAATGCGCTTAAGATTGTGAGTGCGTTTGATAAAAATGCCATTTGTATCGTAAAACACGGCAATCCCTGTGGCTTTGCGATTAAAGATGATTTGGTGGAATCCTACAAATGCGCCCTTGCCTGTGATAAATT